>JBEKCP010000289.1:0-7592 GCA_050014815.1 Thermoguttaceae bacterium
CGGCGGTATACCAGGCGCTGGGCCAGCCGTTCGGGTGGGCTCTTGCTGAAGTCGTAGACGCCCAGCCGGATCACGCCGCCGACCGATTCGTCCAGCGGGATGACCACGGGATTGAGGTCCCCGCGGTCCTTTCCGGCCTTGCTCGAGAGCATCTGCTGTCCGACTTGTACGCCCCGGCACCAGGCGGTCACCACCAGCGGCACTTCGGCCTTGGCCGCGCGAAGCCGGAACTCCAGCGGCCCCCCCTCGGCAAACACGCCGCTGCCGGTGTTCAAGGTGATCCGGGCATCGGCCGATACCGCGGGGAGCTTCGGCTGCTCGGAGATGCCGGCCGGACTGGCGATCTTCAACGAGTACGTCTCTTGCTTCTGCGGCTGGAGCGTGAACCAGCCCAGGCCCTCGTAGCTCGTCTCGACGGCGGCGGCGGCCGAGTCGTGGCTGTCGTAGACCGTGCCGCGCAGCGCCACCGGCCGGCCGTCGGGGCCGCGGGCAGCGAAGTACACGCGGTTCTCCACGTCGGGTACCAGGCTGCCCCCTTCGGGCTTGAATTGCACGTCGAGGCCCTCGGCGGCCAACGGGATCGGCTCGGCGACGGTCTCGCTCCCCGCGTCGTCATCGACGATCACGCTCAGCAGGCCCTTGCGCGGCTGGAGTTTCTTCGGAATGAGGAACTCGACGCGGAGTTGCCCCGCGGCGTCGGCCTGCGCGCTGCTCTGGTACACGGTCTGGCCCTCGATCGTGGCAACGACCCGCAGGGGCAACCCGGCGGCCGGCTTGCCGTCGGCCCGCCGCGCGGTGAAATCGGCCCGCACCGTGTCGCCCGGCGCGAAGCGGTCGGCCAGGAACCGCAGTTCTTTCTGGAATCGCCGGGGTTCGGGCCGGGCCACGAGGAAGGACTGGTTTTCATCGGGGAAACTCCCGTCGGGGCTCCGGGCCACCAGCGTATAGCGGCCGCTGGAAAGGCCCTCGGCGAGCACGAACGTCCCCCAGCCGGCCCCCCGGTCGGTCAAGACTTCCGATGGCGAGCCCGGCACGACGCGGCCGTCGGGACCGCGAATCTCGAAACGCACCGGCAACGGGCGGTCGGCGGCCAGGCCGAACTGCGAGAGCGTGACCGACCCGTAGCGGACGGTCTGCCCCGGCCGGTACTCCGTCCGGTCAAGCCGGACTCGCGTCGCATATCGGGCAGGTCGGATCCCCAGCGGCAAGGCGGCTTCTTCGCGCTTTGCGCCGCGGGTCGCCACCACCTTCAACCGGGCCTGGGAAGGCACGAGCCCGGACAGGGCCAGGTCCGCCGGCATCGTCGCCGACAAGTGCCCCTGCTCGTCGGTGTTATCTTTCAGACCCGAGAGCCGCTTGCCGTCGGCGCCATGGAGGGACAGCTCGACCTTGCACATCAGCGGTTCACCCGTCACCGACGTCGTCGTCACGCTGTACTCGGCCGGGGCCTCCGCCCGGAGGTCGGCCGGGCCGGTCACTACCATCCGCAGGTGTCCCGCGGCAATGATATCCAGTTGCCGGCGATGATAGAGGTAGCTGCCCAGAGAGAGGAGAATCAGCACCGAGGCGGTAACGCCCGCGATCCAACCGGCGGCCCGTCCGCGGGGTGCTCTGCCCGCCGGCCGCTTCATTGCCCTTGACGATGGTCGGGATGGCTGTGTCATGGCCTTCAACGTAGCGGATGCGGCTCGGCCGGGCAAGCGGTGCTCGGGGGAGGAGCCGGCACTCTTGTCCCATTTTTCCCAGCCTGCCGCTGGACGATCCGCTTGCTGTTTCCAGAAAACTCAGCCTAATCCCATCGACCGTCGCAGGCCGAAATGTCAAGAAGGCGATCAAGGACCAAAAAGGAGAAGCCTGGCATGAAGCGGCTGTCAATCATTTTGTCCGCCATCATCGTACTGCAGGCAACCGGGGCGTGGGCGCAGAAGCCAGACGCTACGGCCACCAAGCCGGCGCAAGACGCATCCCGGTCGGCCAGAACCATCCACGACGCGGGCTATCCGACCCTGTCGCCGGGCGAGCTGCAGGCTACGCCCGAAATGTGGTTCTACGAGCAGGAGATGCGTCAGCGCCTGGACCCCGGCATGGCGGTCCGGCGCGAGGCCGAGGCCCGCGCCCAAGAGCGGATCCGCAGGATCGAGACCATGCGGTGGTTCGGCCTGTCGAACCAGCGTCCCCGGGTGAGCATCGACCCCATCCACGGCGACTACGCGCCAGGATGGACCTCGAACAATACGTTCTATCCGTATCGTTGGGTGGGGGGCGGCGCTCCGTACAGCGCGGCCCGCCCGGCCTACTGAGCGCGCTCAGACGAGGTCCTTGCGCACGGCCCACACTGCCGCCTGGGTGCGGTCGGAGACGCCGATCTTGCGAAGGATGTGCTGCACGTGCTCCTTGACCGTCTCGTAGCTGATGTGCAGGGTGTTGGCGATTTCCTTGTTGGTCAGGCCGTAGGCGAGTTGCTTGAGGACTTCGCTCTCGCGCTGCGTCAGCGGCACTTCCACGTCGGCGGTCAGGCGCGGCGTGGCCAGGGCGCCGGTCACGCGGCGCAGCTCGTCGCGGGTCCACGAGCTCTCGCCGGTCGCGGCAGTACGAATGGCCGCCAACAGCTCATCTCGGGTACACCCCTTCAGCAAGTACCCGTTGGCGCCCAGGGCAACGGCCCGGGCGATATAGGTCGGGTTGTCGAAGGTCGAGAGGATGAGGATCGCCAGGTCCGGCTTGTCCAGCTTGATGCGGCCCAGGGCGGTCAGTCCGTCGCCGTCGGGCATGCGGATGTCCAGCAGCACCACGTCAACTTCATTCTCCAGGGCATACTTGACGGCGGCCGCGCCGCTGGCCACCTCCGCGACCACCTTGATCTCGGTGCCGGCCAGCAGGGTCTTCAAGCCGCAGCGGACGACCTCGTGGTCGTCGGCGATCAACAATCGGATCTTGGCTAGTTGGGTCATCTGAGACTCCTCGTTAGGAAAATGGCGAAATGCGCCGGGGTGCGTATTTGATACTGCCCCGAAGGAATGCCCCCCTGGATCGGCAGTATGCATTACCACCGACAATGATAGCAAGTTTTCTGCTGGGGGGGAAGCGCCTAATAGGGTTTTGGGGGAAAAAAACCAAAGCAAGAATCGGCCCGCCAACCACCCCTCACCCTAACCCTCTCCCGGAGGGAGAGGGGACCTGAATCAAAAATATTCCGTAAGTGCCTTACTTGGAAGGAGTTACGGGCTTCTTGGGCGCCTCCGGACGCTTGGTCAATTCCAGATTCAGCAGCCGCTCGAACTCGTTGCACAGCTTGACGTACCGCGTCACGGTGTCGGGACCGTTGAGCTGCGGATCCAACATGAGCATCTGCTTGAGCAGTGCCAGCCCGTCCGTGGCGTTCTTCTTGTCCCCCTTCTTCTTGACCCAACTGTAAAGACACTGGGCCTCGTTGTAGGTCACGTCGTAGAGTTCGCGGGGTTTTTCCACGGGCTTTGCCGCAGGCTTTTCTCCCTGTCTCACCCTCGGCGTGCCCGACTTTTCCAGCTTGCGGCGGAGCCCCTCCCAGGCGCGAACGGCGTCGGAGTATTTCTCCGCGTTCTTTTCGGCCCAGGACTGGAGGATCAAGCACCGTTCCATCTGCGGCTCCAGCGCCTTGGGGTGTTCTGCGATGAGCGTCTCGACCTGCCCCTTGGCCTCGTCGAACTTGCCCTGTTGACGCAAGATGGAAATCAAGAGGGTGCGGACGCGGGGGATCATCTTGACCGACTCCGGCGAATTGAACGAAGAATCGTTCTCCATGCGATTGAGGAACTCTCGGGCCACCTTCTCGGCCTCGTCGGCCATGCCCATGGCGGCGCACGTCTGGGCGATCCAGACCATGCTGGCGGGCGTGAGCTTCTCGCGGCCCGCGAGGGTCCCCAGCAGATCGCGGAGCAGTTGGTCGCAGGAGTCGCGTTTCTTCTTGGCGTCCTCGGCCTCGGCGGCTCCCTTGGCCGCCTCGACGGCGTCCTGGGCTCTCTTGCGATCGGCCTCCAGCCGCCGCGCGAACGTCACCAGCGACAGGTTGACGTTGGGCGAGTCGGAGCCGAGTTTCACGAGCAACTGGCAGACCGAGCCGGCCTTTTCCAAGTTGTCGATTTGCATGTAGGCCTGGATGGCGCCGTTGCACGTCTGCATCGCGACGGGATCGAGGCCCTGGGCGCCGGACTTCGCCAGCTCGTCCACGAGGCGTTGGAACAGGGGCAGCGCGCCTTTGGCGTTGCCCTGGTCGAGTTGCATCTCGGCCAGCAGGAGCGTCGAGTCCCTCAGCATGTTCGCCACCCTTCCCTCCGTAGGGGGCGAAGCCGTCAAGGTGTCAACCGCCTTCTGCATGGCTTTGATGCCCCTCTGGCACCAGGCGTCGACGCGCTGTTTCGTCTCGTCGTCCACCTTGATACCCCCCTCGATCTGCCGCTTCTCGACGCGGTAACCCCGCCAGTAGGTGTACCCGATCAGATAACAGCCCGTGACGAGGTGTTCCGACCTGGGGTTTATCGCCAGCCAGATCTTGGTTGCTTCCTCGACTTTGCCCTGGAAGAGCGCGGCCTGCTCGGCCAGTGCGCGGGCGGGGTCGGCCGCTTGCGGGCCACTCGCTTGCGGGTCGGGCCGCGATTCGAGCACCTGGTTCGCCTCGCCGATCTTGAGCCGCTCCAGGGTCAGTCGGGCGGCATCGGCCTCGGACTTGCCGGGCCAGCCCTTGATGATCTTCTCGGCCGTGTCCACCAGTTGTTTCTCGGCGGCCGCCCTGGCGGCCTTGTCGTCGTCCGTTTTCGCCTCCATCCCGTTGTACTGGTTCAGCAGGACATTCAGCAGGAGGGCGGCTGCCGCCGTGGCCGTCGGGGTGGACTTGGACTGCTCGTCCCTGAGGATCTTGTCGCGGAGAATCGTCACGGCCTCATCCAGCTTGCCCTTGCGAAACAGTTCCATCGCGATGTTGTAATCGCAGCCGGCGATGGCGTTCCGGACGCCGGCGAGCCTTTCGTTCCTAACGTCCTTGCTTTTCAGGCCCATTTCGAGGGCCTCTTCGTACTTCTTGCGGGCCTCGGTCCACTTCTTGTCCCTGGCCAACTCGTCGGCGTCGACGATCAGCCCCTCGAACCCTTCCGTAGGATCCTCTCCGCCCAGGAGTTGGCGGCGGAGCTTGATCGCCTCCGCCTGGTACTGGCTGGGGACCTTCACCATCTCGGCGAGGACGCGGAGGGCCAGGCTTTCGACCCGCTTCTTCTGCGCGGGCGAGGTTTTTTCGTTCTCGGCGACCCTGCGACAGATCTTGACGAGGTCGAAGCTGACGGCCTGGTAGCCGTCGCGTTTTTCCAGGTCCCTGTGCTGGCTCCGCCATTCGTCGGCCTCCTTGAAGTAGGCCTTGAGGTCTTGCGCCGCAAGGCATTCGAGGTAATGCTGTTCGGCTTCGGCCAGCAGGTCGTCCAGCGGGTTGACGGTGGGCGCCTTCTTGCGGCTGCCCTTTGTCGGGGTTTCGGGGGTCCCGGAATGCGAGTCCGCCGAGAGGACCTCTTCGTAGATTTCCTGGGCCTCGGAGAGCTTGCCCTCTTCCTGGAGGCAGCGGCCGGTGAAGTAGTGGGCCGACAGGCTCCAGATCGCCCTCCCTGTTTCCCGATGCGACTGGTAAAGCTCGTCGAAGACCTTGGCCGCCTTGTCCATGTGGTCGGCCCGCTCCTGGCTCTTCTTGGTATAGGTCAACCCGATGTAGAAGTCGATCATGGCGACTTTCAGGTGGCCGTCGAGGACGTCGTCTTCGAGCTTGGCCCGTTCGAGCTTGGCCCGTTCGGGCTTGGCCCGTTCGAGCTTGGCCTGGTTGCGGTCCCTGGGCGTGGCCTTCCGGAGCATCTGGCGGCTGACCTCTTCGGCCTGGGCGAAGCGGGTGCGGACCTCTTCGAGGCTCTCGCGGACCTTGTCCATCGCCTCGGCCTTCTGGTCGCCGGCGGGCAACTCCTTGGCGCGGCGGTAGTTCCGCAGGGCCTCCTCGGCGGCGGTGGCCGCCCACTCGGCGGCGGCGCGGATCGCCTCGGGACGCTTCGGATTCTCGTCGATGAATTTCTTGAGATGCGTCTCGGCCTGCTCCATGTCCTTCTTCGCGTCCGTCTCGCTGTAGGCCCACTTCGCCGCCGCCTTCAGAGACTTCGACATCTCCCAGTCCCAGACGCCGAGGATCTCCTTGGGGGCGCCGGGGTCCTTCTTGAGGGCGTTGAGGTAGTCCACCGCAACGTCGGGATACCCGTTGTTCTGCAGCGCGCGGAGGAACTCGACCGGGTCGTCCACGGCCCGGGCGGGGCCGGCCGGCAACCATCCCAGGGTCGCCGCGGCCACGAGCAGAAGAGTGCGGAGTGGTTTCAACGGCCTACTCCTCGTCCGTCTCGGCCTTCTTGGCCTTGGCCGCGGCCGGTTGGGCGACCACTGCCGCGGCGCCGCCCGCTTCCGCCGCATCCTTGAACAGCGGCAAATAGCGATAGTAGATTTCGAGGGTCAGGGCCGCCAGGCTGGTCATCATCACGCGGCCGCCGTTCTTGCCCCAGAGATCGCCCGCCGGGTTCCAACTGCCGTTGGCGCAACTGCTGGACTCCTTGCACTGGGTGTCGACCAGGATCTTCCGCATCTTGCGGTTCCACTGGTCCCACTCGTAGCCGCTCATGTTGTGCAGCACCTGGCTGGCGTAGTACCAGTAGTAGACGTTGGGCAACTGGACGTCCGGCAGGTTGCCCAACAGGTATTTTACGCCATCGGTCATCATGGGGCTGTCGCGCTTGGCCCCGAGATATTGCCGGCAGAGCAGGCCGACCGAGGTCATGGTGTTGGAGTGGCCCTGGCCGGGCGTATAGGAGTAGAGGCTGTTGTTCGGGCCCTTCTGGACCGAATCGAGCCACTTGCTGCCCCCCTCGAAGGTCGAGCCGCTGACGCTCAGGCCGGCCATGCTGGCGCTCTTCAGGGCCATGATCTGCCAGCCCACCACGGAGGTGTCGCCCGGGTCGCCCGGGTTGTACCGCCAGCCGCCGGTGCCCTGGTTCTGGGCGTTAATGATGAAGTTGACCGCCCCCTGGGCCGCCATCCTGATGTTGGGGTCGCCGCTCAGTCCGGCAGCCTCGCACAGGGCGATGGTCGCCAGCCCGTGCGAGTACATCGTCGGGTTCGAGCCTTTGGCGAGGTTGCCGTCTTTCTGCTGGTTGCGGATAAGCCAATTGATGCCGGCGGCGATGTTCCCGCGGTACGGCCCGCGGGTCTTGTGCGTCTGCCCGGCGGCCAGGAAGGGGAGGACTCCCATGGCGGTCGCCCCGCTGTCGGCATGGGCCGAGCCGGGACCTGTACACGTGGCGTCCTTGCACCGCGAAGTGTAGTTGGTGAGGCTCCAGCTACCGTCGGCCATTTGGTGGTTGGCCAGCCAGATCAGGGCGCCGGTCACGGCCCGCTCGGTCCGCTTGGTGCCGCCGTACTGGGCGAGCATGGCCTTGCGGTGGCCGCTGCCGCGGCCGCCGAAGCCCACGCCGTCGCCGCCGCTGCCCCAGTTCTTGCCCGTCCCCAGGCCCACGCCGATGCCCCCGGTGCCGGTCACTTTCGGGCCG
>JBEKCP010000290.1:0-7530 GCA_050014815.1 Thermoguttaceae bacterium
AGCCGACCTTGGGGCTGAAGAACATCTTTTTGCCCCGCTCGGCGGCGGGGCTGAGCTTCCCGTCCGCCAGGCAAGGGCTCGGCACCGGCTCCAGGGCCTTGAGGTACTCGTCGATCGCCTGGGCCTCTTCCTCGGGCCGGACGGCGAAGAGTATGTGGGTGATGCCGGCGCGGACGGCCGCCTCGGCGCTTTCCCGCACGCCCAGCGACATGGCCGGCCCGCCCTGAAACACGTGCAGCAGGTTCCGCGTGTTCTTGGGGTTGCCCAGGCCGTCGTTGAGCAGGTCCCAGTTGAAGCCGTCCACGCGGGTGTCGGGGTGGCAACTCCCGCAACTCTGCCAGTGCTGGAAGCACATCGTGGCGTCGAAGAAGAGCATCTCGCCGCGGCGCCGGACGGTCGGTTCCGGCTTCGGCCCCAAGGCGATCTGCGCCGTCGGCTTGGCGGCCTTCGATTCCAGGTCCACCACGCACAGCGTGTCGCTGTAATGTTCGGCGACGTAGACGTTCGGGCCGACGGCGGCGACGCCGCGCGGGCCGATTCCATCGAGCTTGATGCGCCGCCGCAATCCGACGAGGAATGCCAGGTCATTGGGGACGTCGGACCGCGCGGTCGAGGCCCCAGTGGCGTAAATGGCGGCCGCCGCCGGTTGCTTCTTCTTGCCCGTTCCGGCGGTCTTGTCCTTCTCCGCGGCCTGCGCGGCCGCCGCTGCCTTCAGGGTTTCCGCGATGGTCTTTTCCGCCGCCGCGGGGGTCGCCGCCGCGATGGTCTTTTTCGCCGCCGCCGCCGCGGTCGCCGCCGCCGCCGCATCGATCTTCGCCAACTTCTCCAGCACCCCGTCCGCGTCGATCACGCTCAGCTCGTGCGTGCCGAAGTGCGCGACCAGCACTTGCTTGCCGTCCGCCGTGGTCGTCACTCCCCAGGGATTGGCCGCGCCGAGGTCCACGTCGTCCAGGAGAACGGTATTGATCAGTTTCCTCGCCGAGGCGTCGATGATGCTCATGGCATTGGTGTTCATCCAGCCGCGTTCCAGTTGCGTGGTGGGCATCTGGTAGCGCGACAGGATGTGGACCACGTAGACGTATTTTCCATCCGGCGAAACGCATATTCCGCGGACGCTGGAACTGCCGTTGGGCAGGCGAATCGCCGCCGGCTGGTTCGTCGCCGTGTCGATCGCCGTCACGTCGGCCGAGACGTCGTAGCTGTCCGAGGCCGCCAGCGGCAACAGGTTGATCACGAAGACCGTTTTGCCGTCGGGCGTGATTGCCGCGCCCACCGGCTCGCGGGTTGCCGGCACGCGGGCGATCTCCTTGTTGCCGGCCAGATCGATCACCGACACGTCGTTGCGGAAGCGGTTGCAGACGTAAAGCTGCTTGCCGTCGGGCGTCACGGCGACCCCCATTGCCCCATAGCCGGCCGGCAGCGTGGCCGCAACCTTGCCCGACGCCGTGTCGATCACGCACACCATGCCCTTCGGCGCCGCGCACGTCACATAGAGCTTGTTGCCGTCGGGGCTGAGGGCCAGCCCGGTGGGCTCCGCGGGCACGGGGATGGAGCCGGCGACCTTCCGTCCGGCCACGTCGACCACCGCGATCTGCTTCGCGTCGGCATTGGCCACGAACAAGCTCTTGCCGTCTTTCGAAGCCACCAGGGCGCTGGGCCCCAAGTAACCGGCGATTGCGGGGGCGGCCAAAAGCACGCCGGCTGCCAGCGGCGCCAACATCATCGAGACACGGCGGACAAGACGGGTTTTCATGGGAGCTACTCCTGGGGATCAAGTGGGACAGGCGGACATAAACTCCCGTTTCGGTCGCCAGCGGTCGCGCGCAGGCGTCCGAAGCGGGCAGGCATGACGCTGAGGTGGGGCAGGCCGCCAACGGCGGTGCCGTGACGGCTGCCAACCAGTATAATCTGCCGAAATTGCCTTGTCGATGTCCTCGCAAGGGAATTTTTTGGGCCGGGGGCTGGCTCATTTTTCGGCCTTCAGGCCGAAAAATGTGCCGGGTACCCTCTGGGTGCCCTTGGCCGAAGGCACCCAGAGGGTACCCAGTCCCATTTTCGCCGACCATCGCTGCGCGACGGTGCCCGGAAAATCGGGACAGTCCCCCTGAGCGGTTACCTTGACGGCGGACGAGGACAGGGCTATTAGTATGGGCACCGTCCGGCGAAAAGCCGGCCGAATTGGAAATCGCCCCATACTGCGAGAAGTGGACCCCCCGCTACGAAAGGCCGTCACATGCCCCGCTGGATCGCCTCCGGAAGTCTCTCCGCGGTGTTCTTCTGTTTGATCACCGCCGCGGGGGCCGCGACGCTGAAGGTGGGGCCGCACCAGCCATTCGCCAAGCCGTCGCAAGCAATCCAGGCGGCCAAGGACGGCGACACCATCGAGATCGATGCCGGAGCGTACCCCGGCGACGTGGCCACGATCCGGGCGAACCATCTCACTATCCGCGGCGTCGGCAACGGCCGCGCCAAACTCCCGGCCAACGGCAAGGACGCCGGCGGCAAGGCCATTTGGGTGGTGGCGGGCAGCGACCTCACCGTGGAGAATATCGAGTTCTCCGGCGCCCGCGTCCGCGACCGCAACGGCGCCGGCATGCGGCCCGAGGGGAAGAACCTCACGGTCCGCAACTGCCGCTTCTACGACTGCGAGAACGGCATCCTGGGCGGCAACGGCGAGATGCTCTTCGAGGGCTGCGAGTTCGAGCACTGCGGACCCGTGGGCGATCCCGCCACGCATTCCCTCTACATCGGCGAGCGGTGTACGAAGCTCGTCTTCCGCCACAACTATTCGACCGACGTGATCCAAGGGCACCTTCTGAAGAGCCGGGCGCAGGAGAGCTGGCTCCTCTACAACCGCCTCACCGACGAGAACGGCACCGGCAGCGCCGTGGCCGATTTCCCCAACGGCGGCATCGTGGTCGTAAGTGGCAACGTGATGCACAAGGGCGCCAGGGGCAACAACAGCCGCGTGATCGCCTACGGGATGGAGGGCGTCAAGCACGAGCGGAACGCGCTGTGCGTGGTCAACAACACGATGGTTTACGATCACCGCCACGCCAACGCCTTCTTCGTGCGCGTCGAGAACTGCCCCGAGAACTTCTATCTCCTCCTCCGCAACAACCTCTGCGTCGGGAAGGTGCCGCTGACGAACTGGCCCAAGGCCGACGCGGCCGGCAACCTGCTCTTCAAGACCGTGGCCGAGGCGCGACTGGCAAACCCGGCCAGGTACGATTACCACCTCGCGGCCGGCTCGCCGTGCATCGGCAAGGGCGTGGCGGCCGGGAAGTTCGGCGATTTCAACCTGACGCCCATCGAGCAGTACGTCCACCCGTGCAGGAGCGAGCCCCGGCCGCAAGCCAGCCCGCCCGATGTCGGCGCTTACGCGTGGCAGCAGGGAAGATACGCGCGGTGATGTCGCCGGGAAATCGCTTACTTTCGATGGTACACGATCCAGGCGACCTGGGGACGGTCCTCCAGCTTCAGGGTCAGCGCGTCGTCCATCAACTCCCGGCCGGAGCGTTCGACCTTGCCGTCTCGGGCGGCGAGGCCGGCGCTTGATAGGTCCAAAGGCCCGATCTTCGAGATCATTTCCATCGAACCCGGTCCCCAGAAGCCGCCGCGGGAGACCGCGCCGGCGCATGCTTTCAACTCGTAGCGCCCGTTGGGATCCAGCCCGCGGAGGGCAAGCCCCGCCACGCCGGTCTTGCCTTCTTCCGGGCGGTGAAAGATCTGCACCGCGCCGCGTCCTTGCTCGGGCAGGTCGATCTGGAAGGCGGAGAAGCCGGTCTTCCGGTCGGGGTCGGTCAGCGCGTAACCGCGGCACGGCCCCGGCGACCGGCCCAGGAGCGCCTTGCGGAACCGCGGCTCGGGCCCGGCATAGGCGGCCATCGCCTCGCGCCACTCCTCCGGGGGCGCGCCGTCGCGAATCATGACGTTGTCGCGCCACGTGTTCATCCGGTCGGCCCCCCGGAAGTTCAAGATCAGCGGTCCGGCGCCGGGATTGCCGAAGACCAGGTTCTCCTCGTAACGGCACCCGGAATTGTTGCCGTCCAAGTAGATGCCGCCGGCGGGTCTGCCCGGCCTGCCGCCGGTGTCGTGGATCAGGTTGCCGCGGACCAGCGTGCCGCGGTCGTGGTGAGCGAACGTAATGTACATCGAGGCCCCGTCGGTGGTCACTTTCATCGCGTGGTGAATGTGATTCCGCTCGATGATGTTGTTCCCGGCGAACGGCGTCTTGGGGTCCTGGCTGCCGGCCACGCCGATGCCGAAGTACGAGGTGTCGTGGATCAGGTTGTTGGCGACGGCGGCGTCCTGCGCCAGAAACAGGCAGATGCCCGCCGCCCCGAAGTAGTCCAAGCCGCAATCGTGAACATAGTTGTTTGCGATGCGGTAGCCCCGGTACTCGCCGGGCTGCGGGGGCGGCGCCGCGCCGAGGTATCCCGCCGCCACGTTGCAGCCGCCGGCGCCGATCCCGCCGCCGCCGAGTCGGGCGATCTCGTTGCCCTCGATCGTGATCGCGGCCGTGCCCTCGCGGAGGCAGATCCCCATCCCGCCGACGCGGCGGACCGCGCCGTCGGTGAAACTGCAACCCCGCGCGTGCGCGAAATCGACCGCCGCGTCGATGAAGCGATGCCCGGGCTTCTCCTCGTCGCCGCCGGCCACATTGCAGCAGAACAGTCCCATGTACCCGTGTTCGGGCAGCGGCCAGTCGAGGTGCTCGACGTTCAGCCCGCGGAAGTGGAGGTTCCGCACCGGCCGGTCCGCCGTGCCTGAGACCGCCAGCAGCGTCTTTTGCGCGACCGGGGCGATGACCTCGATCGTCGCCATGTCTTCGCTCGGCCGCGGCCAATAGCTGAGCGTGCCGGTCTGACGGTCGAGATACCACTCGCCGGGTTGGTCGAGCATCTCGATGGCGTTTTCCAGGAAGCACCGCCGCTCCATCTGGCTGCCCTTGCCCTCGGTGTCGGGGATGCTCAGGTACCAGTCGAAGCTGAAGACCGGCGGGTTCCAGCGATTGGGCGTGGCGAGAGTGAGAGTCTGGGACTTCTCGTCGATGCTCGCCAGGCGGCGGCGGGTGCCGTCGTTGTTGCAGATGTGGACGTACTCGACGTCGCCCGGATTGCGATAGGCGGCGATCTTGCCCGACAGCGAGAGCACGACCGGCACGCCCGCCGGGGCGAGATTCTTCTTGCTGACCGACGAGGTCTTGATTTGCCACCACTGGCTCACGTCGTTGCCCTTGGGCGTTCGTGGACGGACGGCCCGCGTGCCGCCGACGAACAACTGCCGGAAGTACCACGTTCCCGCCTTGACCTCGGGTAGTTCGGCGGTCCAAATCCCGGTCGCGCCCTTCTTCCAGCCCGTGATGCGCCGCCCGCCGCTGAGCACGACCTTTTCGCCGGGCCATGCGGCGTAGGTAATAGAATGCTCCTCGGCGCCGGAATCGTCCGGCCCGAAAACGATCGCCTCCCTGAGCGAATAGACGCCGCCGCGGACCAGCACCAGGACATCGCCGGCAAGACCGGCGGCGACCTTCGCGCGGACCGCATCACGGGCCTTGGCCAACGTGGCCAGCGGGGCGGCGGCGGTACCCGGGTTGCTGTCGTTGCCGCCGGGCGCGACGTGGAAATCCGCCCTGGCTACGGACTGCTTCCCCGGTGCGGCACTGGCCGCGCTGTCGGGGTTGTCGGCGGCCTGAACAGCGATTGCACAGGCCAGAATCAACGTTGCGGCAAAGAAGTTCGTCTTCATGTTTCCTCTCATGACAGCGGAAAGCTGTCGTCCGGACGAAGGGGACAGTCCCCGTGAACGCTTGCCCGGTTGTTCGGTTTGCTCACCCTCCTGCGCGGTCGTGGAGCCGCGAGTTCAACTCGCGAAGCGCCGGATAAAGCTGCTCGAAGAGGGCGAATCGCTCGGCGTATTCGGCGGCGCGGCGCGGGTCGGGCTCGAAAATGCGGCCCGGCTTCCAGACCCGCTCCAGCGCATCCTGCTCGTCGCGGTAGATCCCGACGCCGATGCCGGCCAGGAGCGCCGCGCCCAGCGGCACCGCCTCGTCGAGCTGCGGGACCTCGACGGGCCGGCCCATTACGTCGGCCTTGTTCTGCATCCAGAGGTCGTTGCGCGTCGGGCCGCCGACGGCCACGATCCGCTCGGGCCGGACGCCCAGCCCCAGCTCGAAGCCGCGGACGATCTGGAGGAACTGGTAGTCGAGCCCCTCGATGACTGCCCGGAGCATGTCGCCCTCGGTGACGACGTTCCGCAGGCCGGCGAAGGCGCCCAGCGAGCGGTGATCGACGATCGGGCAGTGGCTGCCCGACATGTGGGGCAGGAAGAGGACGCCGTTGGCGCCCGGCGGCGAGGCGGCGGCGCGGGCCATGAGGCCCGGCCAATCGACGCCGCCCGCGCTCGCGCAAGCCGCATGCCCGCACGTCCTGGCGAACCATTCGAGCATGTCGGCGGCCACTGTGGCGCCCATGGCGGTCCAAGTGCCGCGGGCAACGTGCGAATCGACGAGGATGCCCATCTGCCGGACGGCGGGCGTCAGCACCGGCTCGGCCAGTGCGGTGACGACCATTTCCCAGGTGCCCAGCACGTCCAAGACGACGCCCGGCCGAAATGCCCCGGTGGGCAGCGCCCCGCAGCAGTAGTCGTGGCCGCCCAGGACCACGGGTGTGCCCGCGGGCAGCCCCGTGGCCCCGGCCGCCGCCGCGTGGACCTCGCCCAGCACCGTGCCGCTGGGCAGCACCTCGCACAGCAGCCGCCGGTCGATGCCCGAAACGGCCAGCAGCTCATCCGACCAGGTTCGCCGCCGCTGATCGAACAGGAGCGTCGTCGAGGCCATGCTGTAGTCGGTGGCATACCGGCCGCAGAGCATGAAGTTGACGAAGTCCTCGATCAAGAGCCACTTCTCGGCCCGGCGGAGGATCTCCGGCTCGTGCTCGCCCATCCACAAGAGGCGCAAGGCCGTGTTGAACACCCAGAGTTGGTTGCCGCCGATGGAGAACTGCCGCTCCGCGCCGACGTGTTCGAGCCACCAGCGGTGCTGCGGCTCGGTGCGCGGGCAGTGCCAACTGATGAGCGGATAGAGCCACGAGCCGTCGGCGGCCACCGGGAGGCCGTCCATCCCCATGCCCGTGACCGCCACGCCGCGGATGGCCCGCCGATCGTCGAGCCCGGCAATGGCCTCCTGGAGCAGTTCGGCCACGCCGCCCCAGATTTGCTCGGGCCGCCAGACAGTCCACTCCGGGTGGTCGGCGTCCGGGTGGCATTGCTCGGTGGGCCGGCTCGCCCGGGCGACCGCGCGGCCTTCCGCGTCGTAGATCACCGCTTTCAGGTTGGTGGAACCCAGATCGATGCCGACGAGATAGTCCATGGGGGCCGGGGATTTAGGGATTTGGGGATTAGGATTGGAAAGGGGACTGGCTCCGTCGCCACGCTCGATGTGGCGGTGGGCAAACGGGTTGCGGCGACGGTGCCTGTCCCCTTTCCCCGGAGGGCGAAAAAAGGGGGACAGGCACCGTGGCGGCGGCG
>JBEKCP010000291.1:0-7525 GCA_050014815.1 Thermoguttaceae bacterium
CGGGCAAACACTAGCCCGACGCGCAAGCGAGGGACTGGCAACGAGTTACCCTCGCTTGCGCGTCGGGCTAGTGTCGAACACACTGCGCCCGGATGCCGTGCCCATGAATAATCCGGGCTAGGGGAATAGGGGCGGAGGGCAATTGCAGTACCCAAATTTGGGATTTGAAATTTTCAATTTACAATTTGCAATTTTCAATTTGTCTCCCGTCCGCATCGAAAAGCCCCCCGGACGCAGTCCGGGGGCTTTGTCACACCTTCATCCTTCATCCTTCCGCCCTCCCTCCCGCACTCCGCCTTCCGCACTATAATTAGGGGTTGTTCTTCCGACGGGCTTGGGATTGATGGGAACGACCTGATGGAACCCTGGATCTGGCCGCTGCTTCTGTTGACGCTGGGGCTTGGCCTGGCCGTGCTGGAGGTCTTTATCCCCTCCGGCGGGATCCTGCCTCTCCTGGCGGCCGCGGCGATGTTGGCGGCCGTCATCGTGGCTTTCCGGCAGGGGCCCGGCGTCGGCGCGACCATCCTGGGCGCTATGGTCGTCGTGACGCCCACCGTCGTTATCCTGGCATTTCGCTGGTGGCCCCACACGTCCATGGGCAGGCAGGTCCTCCTGGAGGCCCCCCGGGCCGAGGACGTGCTGCCCGACGATCCCGACCGGGTTCACCTGAAGGGCATGGTCGGCCACGTGGGCCGGGCGAAGTGCAAGATGCTGCCCGGCGGAGTGGTTGTTGTCGATGGCCGCTCGGTCGATGCCGTCAGCGAGGGGATGGCGATCGAGGCCGGCCAGCGGGTCCGCGTGCTCAAGGTCCAGGCCAACCGCCTGATCGTCCGCCCCGTCGAGGACGAGACCCCGAGCGAATCGGTCGAGAACCCCCTGGATCGTCCCATCGATTCGATTCTTGGCGAGACCTTCGAGGACCCCCTGGCTTGACAAACGGGGAAGTTAGGGGTAGACAAGGGGCCGATAGGCTTACAAAACGGAGGCTCCCATGTTTCTTTTTGCTCAGCAACCCCTTCCAGTACCCCCGGGGAACAGTCTGTCGCAAGTCGCGATCGTTGTAACCCTCATCGCGATGTTGATCTTCGCGGTCTTTCTGGCGATCTTTGTGCATTTCTTCAACTACTGGATCCAGTCGAAGACGACCGGGGCGGGCATCGGCATCTTCGACCTTCTGGGGATGAAGTTCCGCAAGGTCAACCTGGGCGTGATCGTTCGCAGCAAGATCATGGCGGTGCAGGCGGGGATCAGCGAGCGGGACGGGGTGACGAGCCGGGGACTCGAGGCCCACTACCTGGCCGGCGGCCGCGTGCCGCTGGTGATCCAGGCCCTGATTGCCGCCCGGAAGGCCAAGCTGGAACTCGATTTCAAGCTGGCCGCCGCGATCGACCTGGCCGGCCGGAACGTCCTGGAGGCCGTCCAGACGAGCGTCAATCCCAAGGTGATCGACTGCCCGTCGCGGGTCCTGGGGCGCGAGACGCTCGACGGGGTGGCCCAAAACGGCGTGCAGTTGAAGGTCAAGGCCCGGGTCACCGTCCGGGCCAACCTGCGGCAGTTGATCGGCGGGGCTACCGAGGAGACGATCATTGCCCGGGTGGGCGAGGGCATCGTCAGCGCGATCGGGTCGGCCGAGTCGCACCACAACGTGCTGGAGAGCCCGGACCGCATCTCCAAGACCGTGCTGGCCCGCCGGCTGGACGCCCAGACCGCCTTCGAGATCGTCTCGATCGACATCGGCGACGTGACGGTCGGCGAGAACATCGGGGCCCGGCTCCAGGCCGACCAGGCCGAGGCCGACATGCGTGTTGCGCGGGCCAAGGCCGAAAGCAGCCGGACCATGGCGGTGGCCAGCGAGCAAGAGATGATCGCCCTGATCGAGGAGAACCGCGCCAAGGTCGTCCAGGCCGAGGCCGAGATCCCCAAGGCCATCGCCGAGGCCTTCCGCGAGGGGCGGCTGGGCATCATGGACTACTACAAACTGAAGAACGTCATGGCCGACACGGACATGCGGACCGCCATCTCCAAGATCGGCGCGCCGATCTCGGCGACCAAGAAAGGGAATGCGCCATGACCGCCGCGGTGGTGCTGGCCGCCGGGGACCTGGGCACCGTCATCAAAGTCCTGATCGTGCTCGTTTTGTTCCTGGGGCCGGCGATCTGGCGGGCGCTGACGCAGTCGCGGGGCGGGCAGCCGCAGGGGCTGCCGCGGCCGCCGGCCGACAGCAGTGTCCAGCAGCAGATCGACGAATTTCTCCGCCGGGCCGCCGAGCGCCGCTCGTCCGATCGCCCCGCCGCGAGCTCGCCGCCGGCCCCCACGGCGGAACCCGTCACCGCCGAAGTGGTGCCGGACGAGCCCGTCGGCGGACGCATGCTCCGCCGCGTCCAGGAGGACATTAACACCAGCGAGTTCCGCCGCCGCGGCGCCCAAATGGGAGGCGAGGTCCTCCAGTCCGACAAGGACTTTCAACAGGGCGTCGGGAAGGCGTTCAGCGGAGAAGTGAGCCGTCTGGCGAAGCGGCCGGGCGAGACGGCCCTGCCCACCGAAGCCGTCGGCGAGACAGCGGCAGTCCAGGTCACCGACACCGACACCGCCGCCGAGGAGGAGCAGGAAGCCGCGCCCCTTCTCGCAAGCCTCTTGAGCAGCCCCGACAGCCTCGTCGGCGCCATCGTCCTTTGCGAGATCTTCCGGCAGCCGGAGTGGGAGGAGTGACAGAAAAGCGTTTAGCGGGCGGGCTTGCCCGCCGTTTGCAGGCGGAAGGCGGGAAGATTGCAAATTGAGAATTGCAAATTGCAAATTGCAAATCGAGATTTGCAAAGGTCCCGTATCCTCTGGCCCGTCGGCCCGGACCCGGCCTGATTCTTCAATTTGAAATTTGCAATCCTCAATTTGCAATTTGCAATCCTCCTTTCGCCTTATGCCCGTCTCCCCTTCCACAAGCCGGCTCGGTTGGATCGGCACCGGGGTGATGGGCGCCAGCATGTGCGGGCACCTGATCGACGCCGGCTTCTCGATGACGGTCCATAACCGGACCCGCGGGAAGGCCGAGCCGCTCGTGGCCCGGGGCGCTCGATGGGCCCCGAGCCCGCGGGCCGTGGCCGAGGCCGCGGACGTGGTCTTTACGATGGTCGGTTATCCGGCCGACGTCCGCGAGGTCGTGCTGGGGCCGGAGGGCGTTCTCTTGGGCTGCCGGCCCGGGACGATCATCGTCGACATGTCCACCAGCGAGCCATCGCTGGCGATCGAGATTGCCGGCGTTGCGCAGGCGAGGGAGGTCGTTAGTCTCGACGCGCCCGTCTCCGGCGGCGACGTTGGGGCCCGCGAGGCCCGGCTCTCGATCATGATCGGCGGCGACGACGCGGCGGTCGAGGCCCTCGGGCCGTGCTGGCAGGCGATGGGCCGCACGATCGTCCGGCAAGGCGGTCCCGGCGCCGGACAGCATGCCAAAATGGTCAACCAGGTCCTCATCGCCACCAACATGATCGGCGTCTGCGAGGGGCTGCTGTACGGGTACCGGGCAGGGCTCGACCTGCCGACGGTCATGCAATCGGTCGCCTCCGGGGCCGCGGCAAGCTGGTCCCTGACCAACCTCGGCCCCAGGATCCTCGACGGCCGGTTCGAGCCCGGCTTCTTCGTCGAGCATTTTCTGAAAGACCTGGGCATCGCGCTGGCCGAGGCGAAGCGGATGCGGCTGGCCCAGCCGGGCCTGGCGCTGGCCGAGCAGCGTTATGTGGCCCTGGCGGCCCAGGGCCACGCCCGCGACGGCACCCACGCCCTCATCCTGGCCCTGGCCTCGCTCTCGGGGATCGACTGGCCCCGCCGGTTGTAGACCACCCCGGCGCGGTGGTAAGATGTTCTTGTTGCGGAAGCTGTGTAGAAGCTATCGCAAGAGGGCAGGCCCCTGGTCCCCTCTCCCTCCGGGAGAGGGATAGGGTGAGGGCGCGCAGACAAGGATTGTGCGGTGCCAGGTTGCGTGTCCAGCGTAGGCTCCCCTCACCCCCGGCCCCTCTCCCAAAGGGAGAGGGGGGATTTTGAGATCATTTCCGAGCGCTACTTGGAGGGCCTTTCCATGTTCCTGTTCCCACGTCAGGGTGTGTGGCTGATCGCTGTGGCTGCGATGGCGGTGGGCCTTGCTCCGGCCCGTGGCGGAGAGAAGGCCGCGGCGCCGTCCGAGGGGCAGATCGCCGAGTGGATCCGGCAGCTTGATGCCGATGAGTTCTCCCGTCGGGAGACCGCCCAGGAGAAGCTGGCCGCGGCGGGCAAGGCGGCGGTTCCGGAGTTGGCGAAGGCCGCCGTCGGCGACAGCCTCGAAGTGACCGTCCGCTCGATGGATCTGCTCGGGAAGTGCTACCAGTCGTCCGATGAAGCGACCCGCAAGGCCGCCAAGGACGCCCTGGAAACGATCGCCAAGAGCAATCGGGCGGCGGCCGCCCGGCGGGCCGAGCAAATCCTCAAACCACCCCCCAAGCCCGGCGAAACCCAGCCGGCCATGGGCGGGATCATTCTCGGCCAGGGGATGGGCGGCGTTATCCGGATCCAGGGAAACGTCCAAGTCGCGGGCGGCGCCGGCGTCAAGAAGACCAGCGTCACGGTGACCAACGGCGTCAAGCAGATCGACGCCGAGGAAGACGGCAAGAAGATCAAAATCGTCGACGACCCGCAAAAGGGCATTAAGATCGAAGTGACCTCCAAGAAAGACGGCAAGGACGTGACCGAGAAGTACGAGGCCAAGGATGCCGAAGAGCTGAAGAAGAAGCAGCCTGAGGGCTACAAGGTCTACAAGCAATACGGCGAGGGCCACGGGGCGGGAGGGGCACAGATCCAGATCCAGGTGGGCGGCATGGGCGGGGGGATGATACTGCCGGCCGCGGCGCCGGCGGCAGCCCCGACCCCGCCTGCCCCGGCCGCGGCTGTCCCGGCCGCAACCACCCGGAACCTGGGCGGCGACGAGGCCGTGGCGCTTTCCCGGGTGCCCGGCGCTCCAAACGACAGCGCGGAGTTGCTACAGGTCGAGATCGACGTGCTGAACGTACAGATGACGCGCCACCTGAAGAGTGCGGCCTTCGAGCAGGCACCCAAGGAGTGGAAGGAGCACGTCCGGAAGCAGATCCGCGAGTTGAAGGAGCGATTGACTGCACTTGAAAAGCGGCTGGGCGAGGCGGAGCAGAAGCCGGCCGAGAAAAAGCAACCATGACGAATTCCACGGGCGCCTCCTTCCGCCAGATCCTGACCGGAGGCGGATTCCATTACGGCGCCGAACTGGTCACCACGCGGGGGCTGCCTTCAGTCGGCTCTGCCGGCGACGCGGCCGCGCTGGCCGGCGCGCTCCTGGCGGACCCGCGGATCGGTTGGATCTCGATCACGGACAGTCCGGGCGGGATTCCCATGCTGCCGCCCGACTGGCTCGCGCGGCCGCTGGCAAGCCAGCGGGGGCGGATCGTGCTGCACATGACCTGCAAGGACCAGAACCGCAACGGCCTGGAGGCGGCCGCCTGGCGATACGCCGCCGAGGGCTTCGAGAACGTCCTGGCCATGACGGGCGACTACCCAACGACCGGCTTCGGCGGCACAGCCGGCGGAGTCTTCGACCTCGACTCCGTCGGGCTGATCTCCCTGTTGGCGGCGATGAACGCCGGCCTGCGGGTCCCCGGCCGCCGCGGCGACCTCGAAACGCTCCCGAAGACCGACTTCTTCATCGGCTGCGCCGTCTCGCCTTTCAAGCGCTACGAGCGGGAACTCCTGCCGCAGTACTTCAAACTCATGCGCAAGCTGGCCGCCGGCGCCCGCTGGGTCATCACGCAACTGGGCTACGACATGCGGAAGTTCCACGAGGTGAAGCTGATGCTCGCCTCGCGGGGCGTTACAGACGTGCCCGTCGTCGGCAACGTCTACCTCCTGAGCAAGGGCGTCGCCAAACTGTTCCACGGCGGCAAGCTGGCCGGCTGCGTCGTCAGCGACGACCTCCTGGCGACCGTCGAGAAGTATGCCGCCGGGCCCGACAAGGGATGCGGGTTCTGCCGGGAGTTGGCCGCCAAGCAGTTGGCCGTCTTCAAGGGCCTTGGATTCGCCGCCGGCTACCTGGGGGGCATCACCAAGGCGGAGACCTTCGCGGAGATCATCGACCTGGCCGAGAATTACGGCCCGAACGACTGGCGGGACTTCATCCGCGAAATCCGCTTCTCGCAGCCGGACGAGTTCTTCCTGTTCGAGCACGACCCGCGGATCGGCCTGAGCGAGCCGACCCGGATCAACCCCGAGTACCGCAAGTCGCTTGAGCATCCGCGGCGGCCGAAAGACGTGACGCTGGGCTACCGGTTCTCGCGGCTGGTGCATCGCTGGTTCTTTGCCCGCGGCCAAGGCTTCTACGGTTTGATGGTGCGGGTCTTCCGGCGGTGGGACAAGAAGCCGGGCGTGGCGGCGCGGCTGGCCTTGGCTGCCGAGAACGTCTCGAAGCGGCTGATCTACGGCTGCCGGGAGTGCGGCGATTGCAGCCTGCCGGACTGCGCCTACCTCTGCCCCCGGCACGCCTGCTCGAAAGGCAGCCGCAACGGCCCTTGCGGCGGCTCCGCGGACGGACGCTGCGAGCTGGACGATAGGGAGTGCTTCTGGGCCCGCGTCTACCAGCGGATGAAATACTACGGCGAGTCCGAGCGCATGCTCGAGGGCCCGATCGTTTTCTATAACGCCGATCTCCAGAATACGTCGTCCTGGGCGAATACCTACCTCGACCGCGACCACCATGCGCCCGATGGCAACTCCCCTCGCCCGCCGGGCGAGGGGCAGGGGGTGAGGGGGAAGTCGTGAGAGATACGTCCCTCCCCTTTTGTGTGTCCAACGCAACGTCCCCTCACCCTAACCCTCTCCCGGAGGGAGAGGGGACCATTTAACCGCCGACCTCAGCAGGAGAATTTCTCCCCATCATGACCACCGAGTCGCAGCCTGTGGTTCCCGACATCGAGATCGCCCGCCGGGCGACGATGTTGCCCATCTCCGAGATCGCCCAACGGCTTGGCATCGCCGAGGCCGATTTGGAGCACTACGGCAAGTACAAGGCCAAGGTCTCGCTCGACCTGTACCGGCGGCTGGCGAGTGCCCCGATGGGCAAACTGGTCCTGGTCACGGCGATCACGCCCACTCCGGCGGGCGAAGGCAAGACCACCACGAGCATCGGCCTGGCGGACGGACTCCGCCGCATCGGCAAGCGGGCGACCGTGTGCCTGCGGGAGCCGTCGCTGGGGCCCTGTTTCGGCATGAAGGGGGGCGCCGCCGGCGGCGGCCGTTCCCAGGTCGTCCCCATGGAGGACATCAACCTCCATTTCACCGGCGACTTCCACGCCATCGAACTCGCCCACAACCTCCTCTCCGCGATGCTCGACAACCACATCCACCACAGCAACGCCCTGGGCATCGACCCCCGGCGGATCGTCTGGAAACGCGTCGTCGACATGAACGACCGGGCGCTGCGGGAGATCATCGTCGGGCTGGGCGGGCCGAACAACTCGATGCCGCACGAGGGCGGCTTCGACAT
>JBEKCP010000292.1:0-7515 GCA_050014815.1 Thermoguttaceae bacterium
CGGCCTCGCCGAGTTCGCCTTCCATGGCCGCGAGATCGCCGTGCCGCTCGGCGGGTTCAACCACCTGGCCTTCACTCAGGTTCCATAGCTGGGACTGGCCGGGAACAAGATCCACGGTCAACAGGAGCAGGCCGCCCGGCTTGAGCCACTCGGCGGCCGCGCGGAGGATGCCGCGACGGATCGCCGCCGGCATGTGCTCGATCACGCTCACCGAGTAGATGGCGTCCAGAGAGCCGGCCGGGAGGTCCAGTTGGAGGACATCGCAATTATGGGATTCGATCCGCGGATCCAAGGCCGCATAATCGAGGTAGCCCCATTCATTCCATTGCTGCTGGTCGCGGCCGGGCTGCCTGACGAGCGGGGAGCTGTCGACCGTGAGGACGCGGGCCCCGGTCGCCGCCAGTTGCAGCGGCAAGGGCGACACGCCCGCCCCAATGTCCAAAACCCTTTTCCCCCAGCGGAAGGGAAACTGGGCCAGGATCCACGGATACTCGAACGCCCGCGGCAGGTGTCTCGTAAACCAGCCGAACCGCGCGCGGCTGAGGCGGACCAGGGCGTCGAGGATATCGGGCCACGGCGACCGGGCCATCGCCCAGCCAAGCAAGTCCTCGGAAAGATCATTGGGGTGCGGAGGGGACGGCATCACGCTGATTCTGCCGGCAGCCGCGGGGATTGTCAAGCGTTTCAGTCCTGCCAGCTCTTCGTCTCTTCCGGTACAATAACGGTTTGGAAGCCGAACTTCCATGGGAACTTGAGGCGCCTGCATGGGCCGAGGCCGTCGAAAACAGCGACGAAGAGACGCCCGTCCCGGCGACCGGGGCCGGCCGAAAGGGACAGTCCCATTTTCGCTGACACGAAAATCGGGACAGTCCCCCGCCGTGAACCCGGGCCGGCCGAAAGGGACAGTCCCATTTTCGCTGACACGAAAATCGGGACAGTCCCCCGCCGTGAACCCGGGCTGGCCGAAGGGGACAGTCCCATTTTCGCTGACGCGAAAACTGCGACAGTTCCCCGCCGCGGCGTGCGGCCTGCTGGTGCTGGCGGTGGCGCTCGTCTTCGGCCAGACGACCGGCTCTGAGTTCGTCAACTACGACGATGACGTCTATGTATCCCGCGAGCGGAACCCGCGCGTCGCCGGCGGCCTGGCCGCCGACGGCATCGAGTGGGCCTTCACCACGAGGTACGCCGCCAACTGGCACCCGGTGACCTGGCTCTCGCACATGCTCGACTGCGAGATCTACGGCCTCCGGCCCGCCGGGCATCATCTCACCAGCGTGCTGCTGCACGCGGCGACGGCGGTGCTCCTGCTGGTGGTCTTGCGGCGGATGACCGGCCGGCTTTGGCCCAGCGCCCTGGCCGCTGCGGTGTTCGCTCTCCATCCGCTCCGCGCGGAATCGGTCGCCTGGGTCGCCGAGCGGAAGGACGTGCTCAGCGGACTGTTCTTCATGCTCACGCTCATGGCCTACCTGGGCTACGCGCGGCGTCCGTTCTCGATGGCCCGATACCTGGCCGTGCTCGGTTGCTTTGCGCTGGGGCTGATGGCCAAACCGATGCTGGTCACGCTGCCCCTGGTGCTCTTGCTGTTGGACTACTGGCCGCTTGGGCGGCTTTCACTTCCGAAGGGGACAGTCCCATTTTCGTCGAACGAAAATCGGGACAGTCCCCCACTTGTTGCGGTCGTAATCGAGAAGATTCCACTTCTGGCGATGGCCGCCGCTTCCTGCGTCGTGACGTTGTGGGCGCAATCGCAAGCGATCGTGCCCGTGGACTTCATACCGTGGTCCTCGCGGCTGGCCAACGTGCCCAGCGCCTACCTGGGCTACCTCCGGGAGTTCTTCTACCCGGCGGGCCTGGCAGCTTTCTATCCCTACCCGGCAGTCGCGCCCGCGGCCTGGCAGACGATCGGGGCCGTGCTGGTGCTGGCGGCGGTCACGGTGGCCGCCTGCCTGGCCAGGCGAAGGTGCCCATATCTGCTGGTCGGCTGGTTCTGGTATCTTGGGATGCTTGTGCCGGTGATCGGCGTGGTGCAGGTGGGAGGCCAGGCGATGTCCGACCGCTACACCTACCTGCCCGAGATCGGGGTCTCGATCGCGGCGGTCTGGGCGGTGGACGCGCTGGGCAGGCTCCGGCCGCTGCGCGGGGCCTGCGCCGTCGCCGCGGCGGTGGTGCTGGCGATTTTCATGGGCTGGGCATGGCGGCAGACGGCCTATTGGCACGACAGCGTGGCCCTCTGGACCCGCGACGTGGCCTGCACCGAGCCCACGGCCCTGGGGCATCTCAATCTCGGCAGGGCACTGAAGCAGCAAGGGAGGCTGGAGGAGGCCGTTGACGAGTACCGCCGGGGGCTGGATCTCAAGCCTGATGCCGCCGAGGGCCACAACAACCTGGGCGTCGCCCTGGCGATGTTGGGGCGCATGGACGAGGCCGTGGCGGAGTTCCGCATTGCCGTCGCGCTCAATCCCGGGCTGGCGGACGCCCAAAGAAATCTGAAGAAGGCGAGCCGCTAGTACCGTGGCTCGGCTTGGACGACCGAAAGGGCCGAATTCGATGGGAGGGATTACCGTGCCGGATGCAGTGGGCAAGAGCCGAACACGCTACATCCTTGCAGGACTGGTGATTGCACACATTCTGCTCAACGGCCTGACCCTTGCCGTGATGCCAACGTCAATTGGCCCGTGCAATGAGCTGTCCGACGCGCCCATGTATGCCCTGATCATGCTCGGGCCGAGTCAGGCAGTCCTGCTGGCCCTTTGGGCCGTGCTGGGCGGCGGCAGATTGCTGTGGCGAGTCCTGCCCGCGGTCCTTGGAGCGATTCTCTACCTGTGGTGGTTTCAGAGGGCAGACAACGAGTGGCGGACTGTCGTTTTGGGACAGATTTGCATTTGGGGGCCGCTCCTATTCGTCGCCCGCCTGACGGGACTTGAACTGGTGCGACTTTCCACCCGACGGACCGCCTCGCGGCCATTTCAGTATTCCATCATGGACATGCTGATGTGGACAACGGCGCTGGCGGTGGTCCTCGCCGTGCTGCGCGCCCTGCCTAAAGATTGGCTTACGTCCCTGCACGTGCGGGGCCAGGACGCGAACTTCGCTGTCTTTTTCGGAAGCCTGGCTCTCGTCGCGGGTGCCGCGCTGTACTCTTCGTTGGGCAAGGGCTGGTTACTTGCGCGCGTCTCGATCGTGCCCCTGGCGACCGGTGCGGGGGTGTATTGGATGGCGGAAACCATTCCAGTCTTGGCGTGGTACGCTTTGCTTCTTCTCGGATCCAGCGCCGCATGGTTGGTCGGTTCGCTCTTGCTTGTTCGTCTGGCGGGCTACTCGCTCGCATGGCGGTGGCGGTTCGGCCGCGGGGATTTCGACGCCGCGCCGCCTGACGAAGCTCGACAGCCGGAATCAACGGAAGCTGCCGAAGCGTAGCCGGCGCGCTCGGCGTGGATTGCTGTTACACACAAGTGGACGCCCAACTCGTCAAGCGAACCGCGAAGCGGTTCCATATCAGAGCCCGGGGTTGCCGCGGAGCGGCTACCCCGGGTAGCGGATGGAATGACGCTCGATGAACCCCGTAGGGGTTCCACAGGGGGTTCCGCAACCCCGTTGGGGTTGGAATGGGGTGGCCCGGGCGGGAACCCAGGGTGGCGCTACGCGGCGGCCAGCCTTCGGCTGGTACCGCCGCTCCGCTGACCCTGGGCTAAGTTATGCAACGCCTTCGGCGTAAGGACGCTGCGTAGGAACCAACGTACATGTGTGTAACAACGAGGGCAGCGCCCATGACTGGCAGAACCTCGGCAGAGCCTCTCACTTCTTGGCCGGCTTGGCCGGCGGCTTCGCCGGGGGTTCCGAGGCGGCGATCTTGGCGTCGGGCACACCCAGCGCCCGCAAAACGCCGACGGCCATGATGCCGTCGCCCAGCGGCCGCATGTGAACGCCGTCGCCGGTCAGCTTCTCGCCGGCGGGCTTCGCCTGGACGGCCGCAAGGAACAGCCCGTGGAGATCGACGAACTGGCACTTCTTCTCCGCGGCGATCCGCTTCTCGGCCTCGACATAGAGCAGGAGCCGCTGGTTGCCCTCCGTCTTCGGGTCTTCCTGGATGACGGTCGGCGCCAACAGGATGACCTTGATGCCGGCGGCCTGCGCCTGATCGACCATCTTGGCGACGTTCTCCTTGTAGGCGGCCAGCACCTTCTCGTCGTGCGGGGCCTTGAGGCGGTGCCACACGTCGTTGATGCCGACGCTGATCGTCACGAAGGCCGGCTTCAGGTTGACCACGTCCCGGTCGAACCTCGCGACCAGGTTCTCGGCCTTCTGGCCGCTGATGCCCTTGTTGACGACGTTCGGGATCTTCAGGTCGGGATACTGCTGGGCCAGCACGGCGTCGATGTCGCGGAGGTATCCCCCGCCCGCGGTGATGGAATCGCCGATGGCCACGATCTGGTCGCCCGGCTTGAGCTGAAGGTCCTTGGGGGTGTCTTGCGGCGCGGGGCCGACCAGCGCCAGAACCATTGCAAAGAGTTTTCCCACTTCGAACATGTCACGGCTCCTTGGTTGAGGGTGATTGGGATCGGACCCAAGGGCGTCGTGCCCCTGGTGTCAGGGTAGGGGGGACACTCCCCTGGAAGCGGAAGCGTTGAAGATAGTCGAGGCCGGGGCGGAAGTCAATCAAAGGCGGACACAAGGACCCGTGAAAGTCCCTCGGGGGAATTCCGGGAAAATACCAGGTACAATGATAGGGCAGGAGGGACCGCTGGATCGATTAGGTTATTCGATCCCCCCCCGGGAGATCCGCCATGAGCCGTCTTGCGCCGCTTGCCTTGCTCTGCTTCCTCCTGCCGGGCCCGGACCCCGCGTCCGCTTCGGGCGACGAGGCCGCGATTTCACCAGCCGAGACGATCTCGGCGGCTCAAAAGGAGGCGTCCGGGCTGCTCGTCCACCGGGTCTGGTCGCCGTATCAGTCCGGTCAGACGACGATCCGGGTGCTCCTGCCCGACCACTTGGACGCACCGCGACGGTATCCGGTCCTCTATATACTGCCCGTCGAGGCCGGGGATGGAACGCAGTACGGCAACGGGCTGCTGGAGGCCAGGCGGAACGATCTTCACAACAAGTACGGGCTGCTCTGCGTCGCGCCGACGTTCTCGGACCTGCCCTGGTATGCCGACCATCCGACGGACCCTAAGATCCGCCAGGAATCTTACTTTCTGAAGGTGGTTGTGCCTTTCATCGACCGGGCCTATCCCGCGGTGACGCGGCCGGAGGGGCGGCTGCTGGTGGGCTTCAGCAAGTCGGGATGGGGCGCTTTCAGCCTACTGCTGCGGAACCCCGAGGTCTTCGGCAAGGCGGCGGCCTGGGACGCCCCGCTCATGATGGAGCGGCCCGACAAGTTCCGCATGGCCGAGGTCTTCGTGACCCAGGAGAACTTCGAGAAGTATCGGATTTCGGCGCTCTTGAAAAAGGAAGCTGCGAGCCTTTCCGGCCAGCCTCGACTCTTCCACTTCGGATACGGAGGTTTCCGAGACCAGCACGAGTCGGCGCATCGGCTGATGAAGGACCTCAAGATTCCGCACGAATACCGCGACGGACCGCCCCGCAAACACGCCTGGGAGAGCGGCTGGTTGCCGGAGGCGGTCCAGATGCTCGTCGGAAAATGTTGCCGTTGATCCACGGGGCCATCTTTTCTATACTCCTCCGACACCACGTGCCGGAGGTTCGCGCGTGCTCGATTATCTGCGAAGCGTTTGGAAGGTCCGCTATTTTTGTATCACCTTGGTGCGCAACGACTTGCGCAACCGGTACCGCCGTTCGATCATCGGGGTCGGCTGGTCGCTCCTGCACCCGGTGGCGATGACGGCCGTGCTCTGCACGGTTTTCGCCCGGCTCTTCGGGACCGATTTGCGGACGTACGCCCCCCTCGTGCTGGCCGGGCTGGTGACCTGGAATTTCATCGTGGCCGTGATGAACCAGGGCTGCCAGTGTTTCATCGTGGCCGAGCCCTATATCCGGCAACATCCGGCGCCGCTGGCGATCTACCCGCTCCGCACGGCCCTGGGGGCGGGCATTCACTTTCTGATCGGGCTGGCGGTGGTCGTCGTTTTCACGTGGTGCATGCGGGGCTTCGACAACCTGCCCGCCCTGGTCGGACTCCTGCCGGCCGTTCTGATGCTGTTCATCGTCGGCTGCTCGCTGGCCGTTTGCACGGGGGTGATCAACGTGCTGTTTCAGGATGCGCAGCACCTGACGGAGATCCTGCTGCAGATACTGTTTTACGCGACGCCCATCATCTACCCGGCCGACTTGTTGCGCGATCGCGGCCTGGGTTTCCTGGTGAGCCTCAACCCCTTGGCCGTCCTGCTGGACCTGGTGCGGGGCCCGGTCGTGAGCGGACGGCTTCCGTCGATCCAGGCGATGGGGATCGGCGCGGCCGCCGCCGTGCTGGCCGCCGCCGCCGCGACGGCCATCCTCTGGCGATTCGAGCGGCGAATCATTTTCTATCTCTGAGGAAAAAGGGGACAGTCCCCATTTGCCGTGACCAACCTTCGGTCGGTGCCCGCCCTCCGGGTGCTTCGCACAAATGGGGACTGTCCCCTTTTTCCCGACAGGAAGCGGCTCCATGACCCTGATCCGACTCGACGATGCCAGCCTTGTGTTTCACGTGCGAGCCCACGGCCGCATGAGCCTGAAGGAGTATCTGCTCAGCGGCATGTTCTTGCGGCGCAAGGGGAACTGCTTCACGATCAACGCCCTGGAGCACATCGACCTTACGATCGGCGAGGGGGCGCGGGTGGGGATCATCGGGCACAACGGGGCGGGCAAGAGCGCGCTGTTGAAACTGCTGGCCGGCATCTACCCGCCCAGTGGCGGCCGCCGCCAGGTCTTCGGCCGCGTGAGCTCGCTGTTCGACATCGCGCTGGGGTTCGAGATGGACGCCTCCGGCTGGGAGAACATTGCCTATCGCGGCTACTTGCAGGGCGAGACGCCCCGCTCCATCCGCGGCAAAATGCAGCAGATCGCCGAGTTCAGCGAGCTCGGCAAGTTCCTCGACATGCCGGTCCGCTACTACTCTTCCGGCATGATGGTGCGGCTGGCGTTCTCGATTGCCACGGCGATCGACCCGGAAATCCTCCTGGTCGACGAAGTGCTGGCCGCCGGCGACGCCGAGTTCCAGACCAAGGCCCACCGCCGCATGCGGGAGCTGATCTCCCGCGCCCGGGCCGTCATCATCGTAAGCCATAACCTCGACTTCCTCAAAGGGCTCTGCGACCGCATCCTCTGGCTCGATCACGGCCGGCTCCGGGCGGCCGGGCCGCCGCAAGAGGTGATTCCGGCCTATCTCGAGCAGGCGACGCAAAACGCCGCGAGAAAAGCCGCGTAGCCGTTTAGCGGGCGGGCTTGCCCGCCCAGTAACGGTCCATTAAAACGGCGGGCAAGCCCCCCCGCTAAACGGCTACGCGGCGTTTATAGCGGCGGTTTTCGTCGCCGGCGCGAGATAGGCCGGAATAACCTCTGGCGGCGGCCCGGCCG
>JBEKCP010000293.1:0-8739 GCA_050014815.1 Thermoguttaceae bacterium
ACGGCTTCCATCTTCCGACGCATCCTTGTTCTCCTTGGCATTTGTGTGAGTGACGTTGCCATAAGGATAATTGGGCAGCGCCACTTTGACCCGACGCAGGCAGCATAACCTGTTAGCAAATAGGATGTTGTGTCGAATTGTGAGAATGGGAAAACCGGCTACGATGGAAACGTCGCACGGTGCCCGTCGACCCACCCTGCAATTCCGCCACCTTCCGCAACAGAAACTAATTACAAGATGATCGACCGCCATTGGTCGCTGCGATTGATCTTGCTTCTTGGTGGTTCTATCGGGAGTGGGGCCGACCACTCGGTCACAAGCGCCGTGTCGGGCCCCACCTGCGACTACATCGTGAAACTGGTCCGCGAACACGGGCGCTGCCCGTTGAACCTTGGCGAGTTCGAGGAGGCCCTATGAGACGTTATGGAATGGTGATCGGACTGCGGCCGGAAAAGGCCGAGGAGTACAAGCGACTGCACGCGGCCGCGTGGCCGGACGTGCTGAGAATGATCCGGGAGTGCCACATCCGCAACTACTCGATCTTTCTCCGTGCCCTGGACGACGGCCGGCAGTACCTCTTCAGCTACTTCGAATACCACGGCGCCGACTTTGCGGCCGACATGGCGAAGATGGCCGCTGACGAAACGACGCAACGGTGGTGGGCCCTCTGCGGTCCCTGCCAGAAGCCGCTGGCGAGCCGGGCCGACGGCGAGTGGTGGGCCGGAATGGACGAGGTCTTCCACGCGGACTGAGGACGTCAAGCAGCTCAAGGAGCTGGGCGAATTGCTGAAGTCGCCGGGCAGTGGGCGATGATCTCGAATCATCGCGAGAAGGCTACTTCTTCGCCTTCTTGATTGCCTTCTTGATCAGCTTGACCGCTTGCTCGGACGCCGCCTCATCCTCGAAGCCCAGGACGGCCGAAAAGCGCTTGTCGATCACCTGCGCCACGAGAAACCTGACGTTGATCCCCTCGTCGGCGATGGCCCCGGCGACGGCGCTTCCCAGTCCCGGCCTGTTGGCGCCCTGGACGAGCAGCGTGGGGATGGCGGAGGCGGCCAGGCCGGCCTTGCCCGCGGCAGCGGTCGATTTCTTCCCCGAGATGGGGCAGACCTCGATCGCGGCCTTGTGCTCGCCGCCATGGTAACGGTAGCCCATCACCACCTGCAAATCGGCGCCGGCTTCAGCCAGCGGGGCCAGAACGCCGCTCAGGGCTCCGGGCTTGTCTTCGACGTCAATTCGCCACAAGGCGACCTTCTCGAACTGCGGGCTGGCGACCGAGCGGACGCAACGGAACCGCCCTGGCGGAGACAATCCGCCACCGCAGCGCCGCGTGCCGCTGCCGGCAGAAGCCAGCAGCATTATAGGCACCATGACAAGCCTTTGGCTACACCCGCCATGCGGGGGCGAGACCATCCGGGGCTTGTTGTGCCGCCGCCGGGCGTCAATAATGAAGCCATGAAAGGCGAATCTCTGTTGCGGCGTCTGCCCGGGGCGTGCGCGGCGGTCTGCATGGTGCTTGCCTCGGGCCGGCTTGCGGCCGACGAGACGCTGTTGTCGCCGACCGGCATCGCGGTATCTGCGGCGGACTGGCCCTGGTGGCGGGGCCCGACGCTCGACGGCAAGGCCGCCGGTCCGGCCCCGCCCACACGCTGGAGCCAGACCGAAAACGTCGTCTGGGCGGTTGAGGTGCCGGGCCGCGGCCACGCTTCACCCTGCATCTGGGGCCGGCGGATCTTCATTTCCACGGCCGTCGGCGAAGAAGGCGAGTTGAAGCAGGAGCGGACCATGCCGATCTTTCACCCCAGCCCGGACCGGGGCGTCCAGTCGCTGTTGTGCTACGATCGCACAAGCGGCAAACTGCTGTGGAAGACCGACGTTCATCACGGCGATTTCCCGCGCCGCCACGATAGGAATTCCCACGCCACGTCCACCCCGGCCTGCGACGGGCAGCGGGTGATCGTCGTCTACCCGCACAACGACGCCGTTTGGGTCACCGCGCTGGACCTGGAAGGCAAGATCCTCTGGCAGAAAGAGGCCGGACGGCTGGAAGGCCGATACGGCTACGGAGCCTCGCCCCTCTGCTACCGCTCGCTGGTGATCGTCAGTGCGGACCACCTGGGCCAAAGCTACATCAAGGCATTCGATCGCGCCACCGGCCGGCTCGTTTGGGAGAAGCCGCGCAAGACCGGCTACAGCTTCTCTTCTCCGGTCGTCGCCAGGATGGCCGGGCGCGATCAATTGCTGTTGAGCGGGAACAATCTCGTGACCAGCTACGAGCCGTCCGGCGGCGAGGTCTTGTGGACCTGCCCGGGCCCTGCCAACACCACCGCCAGCACCATGGCCTGGCTCGACGACCTGGCGCTGGCCACCGGCGGCGACCCGCAGACCGGCATCACCTGCATCCGGGGCGACGGCCGCGGCGACGTGGGCCAGTCCCACGTGGCCTGGCAGAACTCGATCAAGGACTACGTTCCCTCGCCGCTGGTGGTGGAGGACCGGTTGCTCGTGGTCAAAGACACGGGCGTGGCGATGTGCTTCGCCGCGCGGACCGGCCAGAAGCTTTGGGAAGAACGGCTCAGGGGGGGCGGATTCAGCGCCTCGCCCGTGCTCGCCGGCGGCCTGGTGTGGGTGCCCAACGAGGCCGGGCGGATGTTCGTCTTCAAGGCCGGCCGGCAGTTCGAGCCGGTCGCCGAGAACGACCTCGCCGACGGCGGCTTCGCCAGTCCGGCGATCTGCGGCGGCCAGCTCTTCCTTCGCACGCTGCACCACTTATATTGCATCGGCCGCTAGCCTACGATAACTGGTAACGCGTCCCCCGATTTCCCGCCCCGATTTTCCTGGGATATCATGTCCGTGTAGAATGAAATCAGCAAGAGGGGAGTTTCCTATGACCGTCAAACTGCCCGACGAACTGCGAAGCGCGGTGTATGCCCACCCCGGCGAGCCAGTGGAGTTGATTGACGAACAGACACATCTGGCCTACATGCTTGTGCCCGCCGACGAGTTCCAGCGGTTGAAGACTGCCGGGGAAGACGAGCTGGGCGATACGTATGCAGCGCAGATCGAGTCGGCCATGCAAGCCGGTTGGAACGATCCCCGGATGGACGAGTACAACGATTACGACGCACACCGGGGGCAGCCATGAACATTCGGCGTTTTGATTACACTCCATCGCCGTTTCCTTGGCAGGATGATCGGTCAGCTTCCGCACGAGGTCATGGAAGGGATCGACCGCTGCTTGAAGGAATCGCTCGGCCTGACGTGAGGACGCTGCAACGAAGCAGCCCTCACCCCCTGCCCCTCTCCCGGAGGGAGAGGGGAGCTTTTCACTCCTCCGCCGCGTAGCCGTACCGTTGGAAGAACCCAGCCCAGCGGTGGGCGATCTCCGAGCGGACCTCCGGTGCAAGCTGGTAGCGGTTGGTCTTGTAGTCGGCCTTCTCGGCGAAGTAGGCCGCCAGGGCGGGCCGGACCGGCTCGAAGTCGCCCAGACGCAGCCCCTCGTAAACCTTCTTCATCTCGCCGATCGGGTCGGCCACCAGGTCCTCGTAGCGGACTTCGCAGAATCGCCCCGGGGGGATGAGCGGCCGGTCCCGCTCGAAGACCTCGTACATCCGCTCGAAGGTCTCGAAGACGTGCTCCCGGAGGTGCTCGAACCGCGGCATCTGGAGCCCCTCGTTGCGGTAGAGCCGCTTCCAAAGGTTCACGGTCGAGGGAAAGATCACGTACGGATTGCGGTAGATGTGGACGAACCGCGCGTTGGGAAACATCTCCAAAAGGGTCCGAATCCGGAACATGTGCGGGGGCGATTTCACGACGATCTGCCGCGGACTCCGAACCGTCAGGCACTTGAGGAACCAGAGGAGCCCCCGCTTCCACCGCTCCAGGCCCCGCGGCGACACCCGATCGAGGCTGAAGTACTCCTGGTTCTGCGGCGGGCGATTGGAAAACGGGATCGTCAGGTACGGCGACGGCAGCCCCATGTTGCACAACGCGAACTCGTCTTCCTGCGGACAGTCCCAGCCGGCCGCCATGTTGTCCATCGGCCGCTGCTTCGGCAGGATCAGCTTGAGCAGGGGCCGAAAGAACCAGGCGGAAACCAGGAAATGGTTCGGCGCGAAGCAGTCGTACGTGTTCGGATAGGTGAACCGCGGGTCGAGGACCAGAAGCTCGTGCAAGAGCGTGGTGCCGCTGCGCCAATGGCCGACAACGAAGATCGGGTCGTCCGGGAATCGCGTCGCGGCGATCCGCCGTCCCAAAAGGAACTCCTGGAGCAGCCACAAGAGCCAGTTCGTCGGACCAGCCGTGGCGATGCCCAGCGCCATTCCCCACCGCCGGGGAGTGACTTGGAAGCGGTTCCGCACCAAGAGCCGCAGGAAGCCGGGCAGTGTCATCCCATACCAGAAGCGGGGATACCACCAGTGGTCCGTGTAACCGCCAAGCTGCTCGGCGGGCGGCGGTGCGGCTTTCGGCTCGGCCCGGTGGGTGGGGGTGCGTGCGGCAGTGGCCATCGTAGGTTGTCGATCAGGTTCCGGGGAAGAGCAAAAGCCAATAATACCACCCCTGGCAACGCGGGAGTATAGGGATTGGGGATTGGGGATTGGGGATTGGGGATTGGGGATTGGGTTTACGATATCCAGGCCAACACCGAAGACCCAAGACCGAAGACCTAAGCCCCCCCGCAAGCGAGGGAGTCGCGGCGAATCGCTCTGGACAGTTCGGACGTTTTGCGATACTCTCCCCCCCTCTTTTCCCAGCACTTGGACTTTTCGCACAGCGGTGGAGTGGCGGATGGCTTCCGGCGTTGCGACCACTATCCTGGCAAGTCCGAGCCGAGGGGCTCGCCTGCGGGACCTTGTCTTGCCGGTCGCAATCATCGCCAGCGTGCTGGTGATTCTCGTCCCCCTGCCCGCCGCGCTGATGGATCTCCTCCTGGCGAGCAACATTGCGATCGCCGTGATCATCCTGCTCACGACGATTTACGTCCGCACGCCGCTGGAGTTCAGCATTTTTCCGTCACTCCTCCTGGCCACCACGCTGTTTCGGCTGGTGCTGAACGTGGCGGTGACGCGGTTGGTGTTGACGCGGGCCGGGGCCGACGGGCTGTTGGCGGCCGGCGGGGTGGTCAAGACGTTCGGCGAGTTCGTCACCGGCGGCTCGACGGGGACGGACAAGATCGTGGTCGGCCTGATTATTTTCGCGATTATCGTGGTGATCCAATTCGTGGTCATCACCAAGGGGGCGACGCGGATCAGCGAGGTGGCGGCCCGATTCGCCTTGGACGGCATGCCCGGCCGCCAAATGGCCATCGACGCCGACCTGAACGCCGGCATGATCGACGAGCGGGAGGCCCAGCGCCGCCGCCGCGAGATCACGCAGCAGGCCGACTTCTTCGGCGCGATGGACGGTGCCAGCAAGTTCGTCCGCGGCGACGCCATCGCGGCGATCATCATTACGCTGATCAACATCGTGGGCGGGCTCTTCATCGGCATGATCGAGGCAGGGATGACGCTGGGACAGGCGGCCTCGCTGTTCACCACGCTGACGATCGGCGACGGCCTGGTGTCGCAGATCCCCGCCTTCCTGATCTCGCTGGCCGCCGGATTGCTGGTCACGCGGAGCAGCACGGACAGCGACCTGCCGGCCGAGTTCCTGAAGCAGCTTTTTGCGCGTCCGCAGGCCCTGACGGTGGCGGCCGGTTTCCTCAGCATCCTGATCTTCACGAGCCTTCCGCGCATCCCGCTGTTGTTGATCGGGGCCGGCTGTCTCGGGCTGGCGAGCTCGACGGTCCGCCGCGAGAACCGAGCGTGGGCGGCAACCGAGGCCAAGAAGCAGGCGGAGGCCGCCAGGCCCGCCGAGCCGCGGGTCGAAGACTTCCTGGCCGTCGACCCGATGGAGGTCGAAATCGGCGTGGGCCTCATCCGGCTGGCCGATTCCCGCCGCGGCGGCGACCTCCTGGAGCGGATCCAGCGGGTCCGCCAGAACGTCGCCTCGGAGATCGGCATCATCCTGCCGAAGGTCCGCATCCGCGACAACATGCGGCTGGAGCAGAACCAGTACCGCATCAAGATCGCCGACACGGTAGTCGCCGAGGGCTCGGTCCTGCCGGCCAAGTTCCTCGCGATGGAATCGGGCGGCACGACGGGGCGCGTGCAGGGGACGGCCACCCGCGAGCCCGCCTTCGGCTCGCCCGCCCTCTGGATCGATCCGGCGGTCCGGGACCAGGCCGAGATGTTCGGGTACACGGTGGTCGAGGCGGGCAGCGTGGTCGCCACGCACCTGACCGAGACCATCCGCCGCCACGCCGACGAGATCCTCACCCGCGACGCCACGAAACACCTCGTGGACGAGCTGAAGCGGACCAGCCCCGTCGTCGTCGACGAGTTGATCCCCGGCGTGATGAAGCTGGCGGAAGTGCAGCAAATCCTCGAAATGCTGCTGCGCGAGGGGGTGCCCATCCGCCAACTCGGCGCGATCCTCGAGACGCTCGGCGACTACGCCCCGCGAAACAAGGAGCCCATCCTCTTGACCGAGTATGTCCGCCACCGGCTGGCGCGGTCGATCTCGACCCGCTACCGCAACGCGGAGAACCGGCTGATGGTGGTGACGCTGGACCCCACCCTGGAAGAGCGGATCCGCGCCGGATTCGAGCACAACGAGCACGGGCTCTTTATCCGCATGTCGCCGCAGGCGATCGAGGCGACGTGCCGGCTGCTGGCGGCCGGGGTCGAGAAGCTCTCGTCGGCCAACCGGCCGCCGGTAGTGCTGGTGAGCCCGCCGATCCGCGCTGCGGTGCGGCAGATGACGGTCCCGCACCTGCCGCAACTGGTGGTGCTCAGCTACAACGAGATCACGCGTGACACGAAGATCGAATCGGCGGCCATGATAACGGATGCGAAATAGACGTGCGAAGCAACCCCCCGATGCAATCGGGGGGCTTTTCGATGACCCCAATCCCCAATCCCTAATCCCCAATCCCCAATCCCAAAACCCCAAAACCAAATCCCATCCCCTCCCATGGAACAGAAAACCTTCCGAGCGGCGACGATGCACGAGGCCTTGACGATGGTACGGCACGAGTTGGGGCCCGACGCGGCCGTGCTCCACACCCGCGAGGTCCGCGCCCGCGGACTCTTCGGCTGGTTTCCCGGCCCGCGCCAGATCGAGGTGACGGCCTCTTCCGGCGTGAATGTCCCGAGCCGGCTGCCGCCGCGCCCGCGGCATGACGGGAGCGGCTCTCCGGCGCCGGAGGCCCGACCGGGCGAGGATGCGGCGGCCCGGGACCGCCTCGTGCCGCGCCGCGGGGACCCGCCCCCCATCAGCCACGAAGTCCAGAGCCAGTTGAGCCATCTGCACGCGATGGTCGAGAACTTGTGCCGGCGGAGCCAGGTCGCCGGAGGCCGGCCGGACCTGCCCGAGGAACTGTTCCGGCTCTTCACCGACCTGTTGGACTCGGACCTGAACGAGGAGTTGGCCCGGGAACTGGTCGAGCGCGTGCAGTCGAGCCCGGGTTCGGCGAAGCTGGGCGAGTTGGGGCCGATGAAGGCCCGGATCGCCTCGATGATCCAGTCGGAAATCGCCGTGACCGGCCCGATCCAGGTGACCCCCGGCCGCCGCCGGCTGGCCGCGCTGGTCGGCCCGACCGGGGTCGGCAAGACGACCACCATCGCCAAGCTGGCCGCCCACTACCGGCTCCGGGAGAAGCGCCGGATCGGCCTGATCACCGTCGACACCTACCGCATCGCCGCCGTCGAGCAGTTGCGGACCTATGCCGACATCATCGACTTGCCCATGCAGGTCGTCTCCACGCCGCGGGAGATGCGGGAAGCGGTCGCCCGCATGGACAACCTCGACCTGGTCCTGCTGGACACGGCCGGCCGCAGTCCCAAGGACGAGGTTCGGATCCAGGAGCTCCGGGCCTTCCTGAGCGAGGCCGGGGCCGACGAGGTCCACCTGGTCCTGAGCAGCACATCCGGGGCCCGCGCGCTGGAGCAGGCCGCCGAGCGTTTCGCCACGGTAGGGACCACGGCGCTCCTTTTGACGAAACTGGACGAGGCGTCGGGGCTGGGCAACATCCTGCCGGTGCTGCGATCCAGCAAGCTCCCTTTGAGTTACCTGACCAATGGCCAGAACGTGCCCGACGACATCGAAGTCGCCGACGCCCACCGGCTTGCCAGGCTCATTCTCGCCGTGGAGGCGACTTCCTTGCCATCACACTCGACTACGCAGGCTGGGCGCCTTGCGTCCCCAGCGGAACCCTGGAGAAACTAATCCGACTGTTTATCAAAAACGATTCAACTTGCATCCCACGATGGCCGATATAGCAGGACCACCGTCGGCAGGCGATGTGCTGTCAGACTGGACTGGTTGCGCGAAGTTTAATGGCGATCGAGGGGTGCATTTAATGAGAGGGATCTCAAAAAACGGTGCCCGGAGGCACCTTCATGGAGGAATAAATGGCAATCGCTATCGCTCCGGAAGACGTTGAGCAACTCTGGATCGAGTTCAAGCAAGACATCACGAACCAGGAGCTCCGCAATCGCCTGGTGGAGTTGTACCTGCCGCTGGTGAAATACAACGGCGAGCGGATATGGTCGCGGCTTCCGGAGGGCGTCGAGCTGGACGACCTGATTTCGGCGGGCGTGTTCGGACTGATGGACGCCATCGACGCGTTCGACCTCAGCCGCGGCGTGAAGTTCGAGACCTACTGTGTCCCCCGCATCCGCGGCGCGATGCTCGACG
>JBEKCP010000294.1:0-7507 GCA_050014815.1 Thermoguttaceae bacterium
CCAGCCCTTATGGGCGTTGAAGGGGAACCACCGGAACCGCTCCGACAGCCACAGCAGGCCCTCGACCGCCAGCAGGCCGAGGGTCAGCCGATCCGGCGTGAGGCGATACCATCGCGGTTTGGCAACGACCGTATCCACGCCGACCAATATAGCCCTGGCCGCGAAATCGGGGAATACGGGACACTGTAGCAAGGAAATCAGGTAATCACGAAGGCCCGAAAGGACGAAAGCCCGAAAGACCACAGGATTCAGGGCGTACGCCCAATCCGGTCCGCTGGCCTCCGGTTCGGGTTTTCGCTCTTTCGGGTTTTCGTGATTCTCTTCCCCGCTTCCCTGGGCCAAGGCCGGATTTCGCCGCTACAGTCTCTACTCACCACGGCTTGTAAATGCCGGGCACGGGGATCGGGTAGTTGCCGTCGGCGTCCTGCACGACGGTAGACGGCGTATCCCACGTGAGCTTGGCCGGATAGCCGCCCTGCGGCTGCCAGAGGGGGAATTCGCTCTTCCCCTTGGCCACGGCGTCGTCCCAGCGGACGATCTGGCCCGAGTACGTCGCCATGCGGCCCAGCACGGCCGTCATGCTGCTGGAGGCGCCTTGCCAGCCTTCGCAATAGTTCTGGCCGTTGCGGATGGCCTGGATCAGGTCCTTGTGCTCCTGGACCATGCTGCCGACCCCTCTTCCACCGCCCGCGAACTTCCAGGGGGTCTCGCCGTCGATGACGCCGTGGCAGTTCGAGTCGCCCTTGGTGCCGTGGGCATGCTCGCTGACGCTGCCCCAGGTGTTGGGAATGTGGCGGCACTGGCTGTACATCTTGGTGCCGTCGGCATAGGTGAACTCGACGAAGTGCTCGTCGAAGATCTGGCCGACGCCCTTGTTGTCGCCGGCGTAGCGGCGGACACAGGCCCCCATGCCGTTGGCCTCGACCGGATGGGCCTTTTTCGGGTCGCCCTCCTTGTCGAAAACCCAGTTGCACACGTCCAGGTTGTGGATGTGCTGTTCGCAGATGTTGTCGCCGCAAAGCCAGCAGAAGTGGTACCAGTTGTTGACCTGGTATTGCAGCTCGGTCATGTCGGGCTGGCGGCGGCGGACCCAGATGCCGGCGCCGTTCCAATAGGCCCGCAGCAGCGTCAGCCGGCCGATCGCGCCCTCGTGGATCTTGCCGATCGTTTCGATGTAGTCGGGCGAGTGCCGCCGCTGGAAGCCGACGCCGACGCGGAGCCCCTTCTGCTGGGCCTGTTGGTTCGCTTCCATGAGGGTGCGGTAGCCGGCGGCGTCGACGCAGCAGGGCTTCTCCATGAACACGTGCTTGCCGGCCGCGACGGCGGCGGCGTACATCAGGGGGCGGAAGCCGGGCGGGGTGGCCAGGATGACCATGTCCACTCCCGCGGCGATCGCCTTCTGGTAGGCGTCCAGGCCGGCGAAGATCCGCTCGTCGGGGAGATCCACCTGGGCGGGCCCCTGCTTCCGCAACCGGGCCGCGGCGGCCTGCGCTTTCGGCTCGAAGGCGTCGGCCACGGCAACCACCAGGACCGCCGGGTCGGCCGTCATGCAGTCGTGGACGGCCCCGTTGCCGCGCCCGCCGCAGCCGATCAAGGCAACCTTGATCCGGTCGTTGCCGGCCGCGTGGGCCATGCGGGCGACGTTCCACTGGGCGGCCAGGGCCGCCCCCGCAACCGCCGTTGCCGAACCCCTGAGAAAATCGCGCCGGGACGAACCTCGTTGCTCACGCATCGTATCATGCTCCTTGTCTTGCGGAAATCGATGTCGGTCGAGCTCGTTTAGCGGGCGGGCTTGCCCGCCGGGTGCCGCATGGCCCACGCTCTGCTCGGCGGGCAAGCCCGCCCGCTAAACAACAGTTTCCCATTACCCTGCTGTGCTATTACTTGCCGGGTTTCGCGCTGGGCGTCGTGTCGGCCTTCAAATCACCCAGCATGAACTGGATGCCGTCCTGGAAGTGCTGGAGGATTCTCGGGTCGAAGAAGATGCGGTCGTTGTGCCCGAAAGAGCAGTAGAACACCCGCCCCTTCCCGTAGCTCTTGACCCAACTGATGGCGTAGTCGGCGTCGTCGCGCTTGCCCGCCGCCGGGTTGATCTTCACCTTCTCGTTGGCCGAGTCGATGCTCAACAGCACGTGGAGCTTTTCGCGAGAGTAAGGCTGCGAGTCCTTGCCGTCGACCTTCTTGCCGCGCGGGCCGAACACGTACATCTCGTCGGCGAACTCGAACCCCTGACCCTTGAACGCGGCGTTGATCGGGCTGGCCGTATCGTCGATCTTCACGAAGATCTTCCCGTATGGATGGCCGCTGAAGTAGCCGCCGATCATCTCGCCGTACTCGGGCCAGCCGTAGCAGGAGTCGGTGGCCGCATGGCTCCCGCCCCACCCCTTGCCGCCGGAGACGAAGTCCAGCACGCTCTTGCGGAGCCGGGCGAACCGCTCGGCCTCCGCCTTGGGCGCCTTGTCCAACGGGTCGCGGCCGAACAAGTCGCCGGTCGTGCTGCACATGAAAACGGCGTCGAACTGCCGGAGCGTCTCCGGCTCGAACATCGCCATGTCGTCGCTCGTGACCGTCTCCCACGCCCCCGTCTTGCTGCCCAGCACCTCGACCATCTTCGCGCAGACCGGGATCGAGCCGTGCTTGAATCCCAGGGCCTTGGTGAACGCCAGGACCTTGCGCTTCTGGGCAGGCGCGGCTGTGGCCTTCTCCGGCGCGGCCTTGCTGATCTTTTCGGCGACATCGGACGGGGTGGCAGCGTCTTTGGCGGCGGCCGCGGAAAGCCAAGACCATACCCCGGCGAACGACAGCACGGAACACAGGATCGCTAGTCTCATGATAGAGGACTCCTGAACTGAGGTGGGATCAAAAAACAGGTGGGACGAACAACCATTATTGTAAATGCCCGGTCTGCCGTCCGCAAGGCCCCGCCAATACTCCGAACGCAACACTTTATACTGCCGCTAGTTGCGTCACAGTATCGCGGAAACCGCCTCACCTCGGACGCTCCGACGGGAAGGTAACGTCCAACGGCTTGCCGTTCAGTTCGATATCCTCCTCGGTCCACCGATACTGACGGCGGTGGATCAGCCGGTTCGCGTGATCGAAGTATTCCTCGAGCTTGGCCAGATCGCCTTCCTCGGTCGGGGCCTCTCGGGACCGTGGCGCGTGGCGGGAAACGACGAGCACAAAGTATCTGCCGCGGCGGGGCACGTAGGCCATGAAGTCGCCCGAGGCATTTGCCCGCGCATAGGCGCCGCCCATCTGCCGGACGGCTCGCAGTTCCGCGGCGTCGTTTGCCGGGGCGGCGTCGTCGGGGGCGAGGCCCACGGCCGTCGGGCGGCGGGCCGGCGCCTTTCCGACGGGCAGGAGGAGGACCACGGCCCCGTCGTCGGGCAGGCTGTCGTAGAAGATGCGACCTTCGACGGGGATGCGCTGGCCGGCCGCCTCGTCTTGCCCGCCGCGAGGGCCCGGCGCCCCGCTCCCCCGGCCGATGAAATAACCTGCCGCAAATGCCGCCGCCGCCACGACCAGCCAGAGCACCGCCTCGATGTAGAACATGCGGCGGGGAAACAGGATCATGTCGGACGGCAGGCGGGAGAGGGGCATCGTGTGCCACTGCCTGCTTGCAAGCAGTGTTCTTCCCGGGGTTTCACGGTTACCGCTCGCTCTTGTCCGAGTCCGTCAGGGCGTTGAGTCCCTGGGCCAAGAGAAGGCACACGAGGACCAGGATCCAGCCGATGCCGCCCGCCAGGGCGAGATACCGCAGGACGATGCCCCCCGCAACGTCGCCCATGACGGCCAACAACTCGGCCAGGGCCAAGAGCACCGAGATCACGATCGGCAAGACCAGTCCCGCCGCGACCAGGGCAACTATCGCTTTGGGCGAAACCGGCTTACGGCTCATGGGGGTCCTCCACCGGCTCCCATTCTCTCACCGGGCCGGGGTCGGTGTCAAGCCGCCGCTCGACTTGACATGGGCCCTCCGAAGATCACAATGGATTATAGCACTCTGGAACCGAGCGAGGCGAGTCGATGACCACCCTATCGGGGCGTATTCTCCGCGGGTTTGCCGCTGTCTCCGTGCTGGCGATAACGCTGGCCGCCGGGGCGGCCCTGGCCAGCCAACTGTTCCTCAAAGACGGGCGGGTCCTGAAAGGAAAGCAGGGCGAGTCCTTCAGCCTGGCCGAGCAGAACACGGCCATCGAGGCGAACCAGGGCCCGAAAATGATCGTCTTCGTCGACGACGACCTGCGGCGGACCTATGTCTCGCGGCGACAGGTGCAGGACGTCCGGCCCGACATCATCGCCCCGCCCGAAGAAAGATTCCACGTCCGGCAGCCGACGCCTCACGGCACGTTGAAGGTCGCGAGCGTCGGGCCGCCGGCCAAGCCGGTGCCCGACTTCGACGAATTCGGCCGCCGCAATTTCCCCATGGCCACCGCCAAGGGCGTCCTGACGGTCACCCAGGAGATTACCGAGGTGACGCCCCAGTGGGTCAAGATCGAAGGGCTCAACTATATATGGGACATGCGGATGGCCACCAGCGCGATCCCCCACGAGACGCTCCACAAGATCCTGTGGCGGCAGATCGATCCGCAGAACGTCGAGCTCCGCAAGAAGATCGCACGCTTCTACCTCCAGTGCGAGCGCTACGAGGACGCCCAGCAGGTGCTCAAGGACATCCTCAAGGATTTCCCCAATCAGACCGACATCAAGGCGCAGTTGGAGCCCACCATCCGGTCGCTCCAGAAGATGGCGGCCGAGCGGCTCTTGTCGGAGCTGAAACTCCGCCGGGTCGCCGGCCAGCACCGGCGGGTCGAGGCGCTCCTGAAGAAGTTCCCCTCCGAGGACGTTCCCGGCGAGGTCCTCCAGGCGGCCAGGGAAATGATCCAGCAGTACGAGGCATCCGAGACGACCCGCGCCGCGATCGTCAAGGAAACCGCGGCGCTGGTGGGGAAGATCCAGGAAACGCTCGCCCAGCAGGATGCCGCCAAGATTCAGAAAGAGATAGCGGCCGAATTGAATGTGGACACGCTGCCCCGCATGGCGGCCTTCGTGCAAAACATGAACGACCCCCAGTTGAAGGCCGAGGACAAACTCTCATTGGCGCTGACCGGCTGGCTCCTGGGGCCGGACCACGCGATCCCGGACCTCTCGGCGGCCTTGTCGGCCTACCGCGTCCGCGAGTTCGCACGGCAGTACCTGGCCGAGGGCATAAAACTCCGCCGCGCCAAGGTGCTCCAGTCGCTCGCCTCGGAGCAGAGCGCGTCGGCGGCCAACCTGGCCAACCTGCTGGCGCACATGAAGCCCCCCTTCGACCTGCCCGAGCCGGATGACGAAAAGAAGCCGGGCGACTTCCAGTTGGAAGTCGCCGGGATGCCGCGGGAGGGGCCGGTGTCCTACCGCATCCAACTCCCCCCCGAGTACAACCCCTGCCGCCGCTACCCCATGGTCGTCGCCCTGCACGACGCCGGCTTCACGGCCGAGTTGGAGGTGGACTGGTGGGCCGGCCAATGGACCCCGCGGGGGCGGGCCGGCCAGGCCACGCGCCACGGCTATATCGTCCTGGCCCCCGAGTGGACCGTCGAACACCAGGCCCAATACCAGTTCTCCGCCCGGGAGCATACCGCCGTGCTCTCCTGCGTCCGCGATGCCTGCCGGCGATTCGCCGTCGATAGCGACCGCATTTTCCTGACGGGCCACTCGATGGGCGGCGACGCCGTGTGGGACCTCGGCCTGGCCCACCCGGACCTCTGGGCCGGCGTCATCCCGATTGCGGCCGAGTCGCAGAAGTATTGCACCCGGTACTGGGAGAATGCCAAGTCGTTGCCGTTCTACCTGGTCTGCGGCGAATTGGACGGCGGCCGGATGACCCGCAACGCCGGCGACCTCGACCGCTACATGAAAGGCGGCTATAACGCCACGGTGGTCGAGTACCTGGGCAGGGGCCACGAGAACTACTCCGACGAGCAGTTGCGGCTCTTCGACTGGATGGGCCGCTTCCACCGCGACTTCTTCCCCCACGAGTTCGACTGTGTCACGATGCGGAGCTGGGACAACTACTTCTGGTGGGCGGAGGTGAGCGGGCAGCCGCCCGGCACCGTGGTCGCTCCGGGCAACTGGCCGCCCCCCCGCGGCGCTCCCGCCTTGCACATCAAGGGCTACACCCGGGCCAACAACAACCTGATCCTCAGCACCGGCACCAAGACGACGACCGTCTGGCTCGCGCCCCAGATGGTCGATTTCCAGAACCGGATCGAGATCTCGCTGAACGGCCACCGGGTGAGTCTCCCCCGGCCGTTCATCCAGCCCAGCCTCGAAGTGATGCTCGAAGACGCCCGCACCCGCGGCGACCGGCAGCACCCGTTCTGGGCGAAGGTCGAGGTCCCCCCGGGCCGCGTCAACGGCGAGCCGTAGGCGTTATGTAGCCCGCACACTCCGTGTGCGCTGGAAAAGGGGCTGGAGACCTCATATGCCTGACAAATCCTCTCCTGCTGATAAGGACGACTCTGATGTGTGCATGCTTGCGGGAGTCGTGGGAGTCCTTCTCGTTCGCAGGGGCAAATAGCATTGCTTCCATAACTGCTTTGCGCCTTGGCGCCTTTGCGCGACACCCCGGCAAGTCGCCGCGTTGCTTTCACGGCAGGCCATTTGCAAGGGCATCGGTTCAGGATGGAGAGTATTTCGCGCAAAGGCGCCAAGGCGCAAAGGAATCCGAGGATGTTCCCTCTTGCGTGGGACCGGCCAGCCGCCTCTTGCCTCGCGGCGCGGAGCCGGCTATTCTGTCAGCTAAACAGACCTTCGTGATTCGGGGGGCACCCCCGTAGGTCCCTTCTGCCGGAAGGGACTTGCACGATGGACAGGCGTTATCGGCGCACAAAGTCCCGCTCGGCAAGCGGGACCTACATTCAACCGGAGGAAAAGCATGAGAACCGCACTATCACTCGTGGCCGCCTTCACGCTCGGCCTTATCCCGTCCATCGCCCAAGCAGAGGACTCGCCCGGCGACACCCTGCCGCCGGCCCCGGCGGGCAAGACCTGGAAAATGGTCTGGCACGACGAGTTCGAGGGAACCAAGCTCGATGAAACCAAGTGGGACGTTCCGCCCGATGGAAGGCGGCGGGATGCCTGGTGGATGCGCAAGGCGATTTCCCTGGACGGCAAAGGGCACCTGGTCGTCAGCACCCTCAAGGAGGGCGACAAGTACATCGACGGCTGCGTGCGGACCAAGGGCAAGTTCGAGCACGCCTTCGGCTACTACGTCGCCCGCATTCAACTTCAAGGGCAGCCGGGGCACTGGTCGGCCTTCTGGCTCTACAACGCCAGCGTAGGCAAGGGCGGCAGCGACGGGCGGGGCGGCACCGAGATCGACATCTACGAAAAACCGTGGCTGGACGAGCGAGTGCAGCAGACCCTCCACTGGGGCGGCTACGGCAAGACCCATAAGTCGGAAGGGAAGGTCGTCAAGGTGCCCGGCGTGATGGAAGGCTGGCACACCTTCAGTCTCCTC
>JBEKCP010000295.1:0-7506 GCA_050014815.1 Thermoguttaceae bacterium
CAACGATTCCCGCAACTCGTTGAGCTGGGTCGCTAGCTCGTTCTCCTCGAACGGGTCTTCGGCTTTCAAATGGGCGAAGATTTGCCGCAGGCGGTCCAGGCCGGCATTGATCTCCTCGATCGCGGCCTCCGGCCCGGCCGCTTCCAGCCGGGCCAGCGTCGCGGCCTGCGTGCGGTGGAAATAAACGAACGGCCGATAACGCTCGTGCGATAACGTCCACTGCTGGTCCGGGGAGTGGGCCAGCACGAAATCCATAAGGGCCAGGGTGTGATCGGCGTCGGCCACCGCCCGGTCGAACTTCCGCAACGCCAGGCAGCAGATCCTCCGCTGGTAGAACTGGAGGAACTCGCTGTCGATCTCCAGGCACTGTTCTTCCGACAGGACGAAGGCCCCGGGCTTCTCCCGCTCCAGGCCGCGGACGTAATCGAGATAGGAATCCGATCCGCCGGGGCGCTGGCCGTCGGGCCGGCCGGCGGTCTCCATCTGCAGCAGGCCCATTTCGATCCGCATTTGAAGGACCTCGCGGCCGTCCTTTGCACGGATCAAGCGGGCGCTGATCACGCCCGACTGATAGGGCCACTCGCGGAAGATGAAATCGATGTCGTGATGCTGGGGCATGCCCCGTCCTCTTGGCGCCGGACGATCCCATTATAGCTCTCGTCGGCCGCGGGGGCAGGGGAGCGGCTATTCTTCCGGGCCGAGCCGGCGGTGGTGTTTGGTCCGGGATTGCCGCTGTTTGTGCCGCAACCGGCGCTCGATGGATGCCCGGGTCGGACGCGTCGGCCGGCGGGGCCGGGGCGGGGCCGCCACTTCGGCAATCAGAAGGCGGAGCTTCTCCAGGCAGTCCGCCACGTTCCGCCCGGCGTCGCGAAACCGCTGGCTGGTGATCAACAGGTCGCCCAGGGCAGTCACGCGGTGAGCGTGCTTCCGGAGCAGTCGCACTCGGACGTCTTCCGGCAGGCTGGGGCTCCTGCGGACGGCCCATCGCAGGGTCGCCTTCGTGTTGACCTTGTTGACGTTCTGGCCGCCCGGGCCGCCGCTTCGGGCAAACGTGAACTCGAATTCCCGCAAGGGGACCCGGATCTGCGGCGTGACGTGGAGCATGCTGGCAGTGCGACAACGCTAGATATGACGTTTAGCGGGCGGGCTTGCCCGCCGTGTGAATCGTGGACCAAACTCGGCGGGCAAGCCCGCCCGCTAAACGCGCTCAGGGCGTGGAGTACGCTCACGCGGTCAGTTCGGCGAAGGCCTGCCGGACCCGGTTCAACAGGGACGGGTAATCGGCCGCCTCGAACTCTTCGCCCAGGAGCTCGACATCGTAGTAGCCGTCGTAGCCGGCAGCCCGGAAGGCGCCGACGATCTCCCGAAGCGGAATCACGCCTTCACCCAGCGGGCAGCGGTTCTGCTCGCCGTGAGGCGGCTCTCGGGCGTCTCCCAACTGGACCATCGCCACGCTGGAGACAATCTTCGGAATCCGATCCGCCAGGCCCGGATCATACCCGAGGTGGTAGCTGTCGAAGATCATCTTGACCCGGGCGTGGGCGACCGCTTCCACCAGGGCCAGGGTGTCGTCCAGTCCGGTGAGAAAGGTCCACTGGGAGGCGCAGCCGGGGTGCATCGGCTCGACGGCCAGGGTCACGCCGCTCTCGTCGGCCAGGGGGGCCAACTCGACCAGGGCCCCCTGGATGAGGCGGCGGGCGTGGTTCGAGGTGTGCCCGGCACGTGTCCCGCTGTAAATGATCAGGCACCCGGCGCTGAGGGCGGCTGCTGTTCGAATGGCTTCCGCCGCATCCTCGATGCTCTCCCGGTAGCTACGGCCCTCGCTTCCCGTGAATCCGCCGGCCCAGAAGAGGTGGGAAACCTTCAGGCCGCTCGGGCCCAACAGCTCGATGGCCCGCGACAACCCGCAGTCGGACAGCTTCTGCCGCCAGATCCCGATGGCCGGGATGCCGGCCGCCGCGTAATGGGTCACATCTTCTTCCAGCGACCAGCGGAACGTGGTCGTCTCGCTCACCGAAAGCTCAGCCATGGCCGACAGTATGGAGGATCAGGGCGTTTCTGTAAAGACGAAATGCTCTTGACCGGCCGGCGATCCATGGTGAAACTACCGCCCATGGGAATCGTGCCGCGTTACGTCTTGGCGGAGGTGACCAAGGTCTTCCTGATCGCCCTGCTCGGGTTGACCCTGATGATGATCATCGTCGGGCTGGTCCAGGAGGCCGCCAAGCAGAGCCTTCCGCTGGCCCAAACCGTGCGACTGATCCCCTACATCCTGCCGGAAACCCTGCGGATGACCGTCCCGGTAACCTTGCTCCTGGCCTGCACCAGCGTCTACGCCCGGATGTCCGGGGCCAACGAGGTGGTGGCCGTCAAGGCCCTGGGGATCTCGCCCATGGCCCTGCTCTGGCCGGTCTTCATCGGTGCTTTCCTGGTGAGCCTGGTGGCCGTGTGGCTGAACGACCTGGCCGCTTCCTGGGGGCGAAATAACATGCAGCGGGTCGCCCTGGAGGCGGTCGAGGACATCACCTACAGCATGCTCCGATCGCAGCGGCGCTACAGCACGCCGTACTTCGCGATCAGCGTGGAGCGGGTCGAGGGACAGCGACTCTTGAACGTGGTCGTGGAGCTACAGGGCCACGGCTCCGCTCCCGGCACCATTATCACCGCCAAAGAGGCCGAAATCCGCGTCAATCGGGCCGAAGGAGTGCTCGAACTGTGGCTCCGCGACGGCGAGATCGACGTGGGGGGCAAAGTCAAGGTCCAGTTCCCCGACTGGCGCAAGGTGGAAGTCCCGCTGAGCGACGCCAGCCGGGCACGAACCTCCGGAGGACTCCCCTCGTGCCTGGCAATGGGGGCCATTCCGCGGGAAATAGCGCTACAGGAGGCGGCCATCGAGCATCACGAACAACTCATGGCCGGCCAGGCCGTTTGCGAAATGTTCTCGGGCGACTTCGACGCCCTTTCGGGCGCCCAGTGGGATGCCCACGCCAGCGACCAAAGCGAACTGTGGGGGCGCCTTTACCGGCTCCTGATGGAGCCCCATCGCCGATGGTCCGCCGGATTCAGTTGCCTCTGTTTCGCCTGGGTCGGCGCCCCTATGGCAATTCGTCTCCGCAACCGCGACTTCCTCACCAGTTTCTTCCTCTGCTTCCTGCCCATCCTCGTGGTCTACTATCCCCTGCTCGTCTATGGGGTTGCCGGCGTCAAGGGGGGCAGTATCCCCCCGTATTCGGTCTGGGCGGGCAATTTGCTGCTGCTTCCATGGGGGGGATGGCTGCTCTGGAAGGTCCTGCGGTACTAGTTCCCCGGCCCACCGCAGTGTTTTAGCACGTTTAGCGGGCGGGCTGGCCCGCCGGGCGCCAGTGGGCCAACGGCGGGCAAGCCCGCCCGCTAAACGTGCAAAGCATTAACTACTTCCCTTTGCCCGCTGTCATCTCCTTCCGGAGGACCTCGCTCGTCCGCGGCGGCGGCCTTCCATGCACAGGACCTATAGGACTTATGAGACCTATGGGACCTATAAGTCCTATTCGGCTTAGGAGGCTGCTGCCCGCAAACAGTATACGCCGGCGGCCGGGCCGCAACCAGTTCATTCTGTCCCACAATACCCCCCGTTATGTGTAAAAAGGATATCGGCTTTCGCGGAAAGCTCTTGGGCCGACAAGAATTGTTAAAATGGTCAAACTGCGCAGATTGTAAGGCTATTGCGAATAGTGTCCAATAGGGCATCGCGCGGCAAAAGACCTTTGCCGGCGAACGGGGAAACCGATTTGACAAGTTGGGTGAATGTGTTTCTAATTGAGGGTATGATAGAGTGCGCTCCCATGATATATGAGGAGCGGTCTCGGCAAGGGGGACCGCTTCTGGAATGGGGCGACTCAGGCAGGAGAGGGGCATATGTCGTTTCGCCGTCCGTGGATAGCGGGGATTGCGTCGAGGGTCGAACGGTTTCGCAAGGGGGCTAGCCGGCGGCGACGCCGCGTGGAGATCAAGCCGCGGCGGCTTGCCTTCGATCCGCTGGAGCAGCGGGTGCTGTTGAGCCTCACTGCGTTGAATACAACGGACTTGCTGGCCAGCCAGCCGATCCCGGCAAGTCAACTCGCCGCAATCAACTCCAATTCGACCACCAACGCCGCGCACTCGATCGCCACGGACAACAAGGGCGATTACGCGGTCGTCTGGTCGGCCGACAATTACTCCAACGTCAACGGGAACTTCCTGGGGCAGGACATCTTTGCCCAATACTACACCAACGACGTGCAGCAGATCACGCTGCCCGCCATCTCCACGCTGCCGCTCCAGGCCGGCGGGAGCGGGTTGCACACCATTTCCCTGGTGTACGGCGGCGATGCGAACGGGCACGTGGTTCAGAAGCTCTCGATCACGGCCACTACCCAGCCGTTCACCCTCTTCCAGTCGGACATCGCCGGCCACTTCACGTTGTCGCTGAAAGTCGGCAGCACGACCTACGTCAGCCATTCGATCGCGTACACCGAGGACAATCTGGCGCTGACTAACGAACAGAACATGGTGGCGAACGCCCTGGCCATCCAGAACGGCCTGCAGAATGCGGGGGGGCCTTTCGCCGGGGTCACCGTCGCCGCGGTCGATGCCCGCGATTTCAACATCACTTTCGGGGCCGCCTACAACACGGCTTTCCTCTCCGGGTACCTCACGGGCGCCTCGGTCCTGCCGGTCCTGAACCAATCGAGCGCCACCTGGACGAGCGGCTTCTTGCCGGCGGTAGAGGCCACGATGGTAACCCAGCCGAATATCATGCCGGACATTCCGGTTTCGGCGGCCAACCCTTACGACACGGCGGCGGCCATCCAGAACTGGTTCAATTTTTACGGGACGACCGCCGTGGCCACGGCGCCGACGATGATCGAAAACCCCGCGGGGGGAGGGGTGGGCTTAGTGACCGTGAGCAGCGCCGTGAACGGATTTCCCGGACCCGAGCCCTATTCGGCCCCCGTGATCCTGCCCGTCGGGTCCGTGCTGGCCGGGCAGATAACACTGTCCGACGGCACCGTCGAGCAGCTCGTCGAATTGCCCAGCGGCGCAGTCGTCCCGCTGGTGAGCCCGGGCAATATCACGGGGACGACCCTCTCGGTCGTGCCGGACTTCGACCCCAACCCCAGCGACACGGCCGCCGCGCAATTGCAGTATTCGCTCACGCACTTCAACATCGAGTTTACGGGCGACAACGGCACGCAGATCCAGGCGCCGCTGCAGTTGACCAGCGACACCGGCGCCCCGGTGCTGCTCAGCTCGGTGCCGGATGTCGCCACGATCCTCAAGCAGTCGAGCGGGCAGTTCATGGTGAACCAGCCCCAGACGAGCCCCTTTGCCCCTCCCGGGAGCGTCACCGAGGACAACGAGAACCCCGCGGTGGCGATGGACCCCAACGGGAATTTCATCATCGCCTGGCAGAGCATGGTTCCCACCTCGGTTACGCCGGGGAGCGGGTTCGACATTTTCGCCCGGCGGTTCTCGCCGACCACCTATGCCGCGTCGCACGCGGCGCCGATATGGAACGCGAGCGGCGTTATGGTGCCGTGCGTCCTTCCGGTGTTGGCCCCGACCGATCCGAACCTGTACGTACCCTATCCCGCCAACGACCCGTACACCTTCCGCGTGAACAACTTCACGACGAACAACCAGACGCACCCCGACGTGGCGGTGGACCCCAACGGCGACTTCACGTTCGTCTGGCAGGGCGAGGGGCAGGAGATCAGCTACTTCAACGGCATCGGCGCCCGCCAGTTCTACCGCACCGGTCACCCGGTCGGCGGCGACGTCGCGGTGAACGCGGAGCTCACCAACTACGACTTCCAGCCGTACGTGGCGATGGACAACCGGGGGGATTTCGGCGTCTCGTGGACGGACACCTGGGACCCGAATTATCTGCCGCCGCTGCCGCTGCCCGGGGGCACGTTCACGGCGACCCTGAAGGCCGCGATCTACGACGCCAACGGAAACATCCTGGCCAGCCAGACTCAGATCGTCGTGCCCCAGGGGGCCGCCGGGGGGGACTCGACCATCGCGTTCGACGCCAACAACGAATTCACGATCACCTGGGACGAGCTCAGCGACAGAGACAACATCGGCGGAACCTCGGAGGGCGTCTACGGGGCGGAATGGCAACTCACGCCCGCGACTCAGACCTTCCTCTACGACAACACGGATCCCGGGGAAACCGAGAACACGACGGTCACCTTCGCCGTCGGGACGCTGCACGTAACCATCAACACGTCCGCCAACGCGACTACCGCCACCCCGATCACTACGACCGCTGCTGCGGCGCTGATTACCAGCGCGCTGACGCAATTGGGACATCCCGGGGCGACCGTCGTCGTCACGTACGACGGCGCGGGCGGCGGGGACGTGACGGTCACGTTCGCGAGCACCGACCACAACACGACGCCTTTCACCGTTTCGGACGACGCCACCTTCACGAACGGCGGGCCCCCGGTCCACTTGATCGACCCGGTGACTATCACGCCGTCGTCCGTCCAGATCATACGCGACAAGTTCCGGGTCAACAGCGGCGACCTGGTGAACTGGCAGAGCCCGACGCAGTGGCCCGGCGACCAGTTGCTCGCGCAAGTCGCCGTGGATGCCGACGGGGACATGACCGTCGCGTACGAGGGCTACGGCCCCGCCGTCGTGGAGAACACGCAGATCGCCGTCCAGTACTACACGGCCGCAATCGAGGACCCGGCCAACGCCGACATCGCGGCATACCTGGACGACTATCTCCCGAGTGCGATAATTGGCCACCCGATCCCCGAGCTCGGCTATGAGGGCCTGACCGGAAGCGTCGGGTCCGACGGCAGCGTCCTGGGGGCCCTCGACGCTGTGCTGATCGGGGCGGCCGACGCCCTCGCCCCGACGACCGCCTTGACCGCCGCCACCCCCGTGCTCAACAAAACCGACGCGACTGACATTATCTATGTCAGTTCGTCCGCCGGCTTCCCGGTGACGGCGCCGTTTGCTCCGTTTACCATTACGGTGGGCACGGAGCAGATGACGGTGACGCAGGTCTCCGGCACCGCGTGGACCGTCACGAGGGCCGTCAACGGGAGCACCGAGGCGGTCCACCACCTCGGCGACACGGTGACCGGCCCGCTCGGCCAGACGACCACCCTGCTGCTGCCGGTGGGGGCAACCACGATCGACGTGGCCTCCAACGCCGGGTTCCCCGCCGCTAACTTTCCGGTGCTGATCGACGGCGAGACGCTGACGGTCTCCAGCACGGCGGGCAACGTGTGGACGTTGTCGATCCCCACGACGTTGACGCACGCGCTGAACGCCTCGGTTACCGACCGCCAGTTGAACGCCGCCGGCCAGGACAAGTTGGGCCGCATCCAGGCGATCCTGGACAACGTGGCCGGCCTGCTCAACGGCTCAGCCGACGGCATCCTCTTCTCGCAGTTCGACACCAATCCGACCGTCGGGGTCTTGGGCCCCTCCCAAGTCCTCCTCAGCGACAGCGTCGCCAACAAC
>JBEKCP010000296.1:0-7506 GCA_050014815.1 Thermoguttaceae bacterium
GTGTTGGTCAGCGTTTCAAGACACTTTCCGCTCGAAACCCTCATTGTGGCGGCGATCCTCGCCATCGCCGGGATCGGCATTATTCTATACATCTGGGAACTGGTCATTGTCAGTTGGATAGTAGACTTTCTCTCGGAAATCGGTATGCCGACAATCCACGCAGGGCCGGTCCCTCTTGAGTGCGAGCAAGTTGGGGAGATAATCGTCGTCAAGCTGCGTGACAACATCGCTACCGTTTGGCAATGTCAGTCGGTGCAGAAGCAACTGAAACACTTGATCGACGAGCATCACTGCGATTTCGTCCTCGATTTCCTGTACGCCGGGAGGATCTCGACCAGTTTCCGTGGAGTTATGGTCTACATCATGAAGGCGGCCCGTAGGGAGGCGGGAAGGCTTGGCAAACCCTATCGGCCCCTTGCGTTGCCTTACGGGCAGGCATTCAGAGCGTTTGATGACAGGGAACGTGCGCTCGAAGAAATGTCCAAGCACGACGGACATGGATGGATTGTCCTCTGTTCAGTCCCCGTTGGAATCCGAGGAGTCTCGGACCTAACGTGAACAGGCAAAGAGGGGGTGGGTGCTGAGTGAGTTCTTGGAAACAACAAAGTACAAGGGAGAACGCTGGGTCGGGACGGAGAACTCGGGGGAGAGAGGCTGGCCGCTGGTAAATCCTCGTTAGGCAGGCAGCCAAGGCCAACGCCAAGACCAGGAAGCGAATCTGCGACCTCGACTGAAAACCTCGGAAAATGGCACCAGCAGTGCTAGCTTGAAATACCTGGGGTGTCGATCAAAGTGCTGTTGCCTTCTCCGTTGCGCGTCTTACAATGATGTTCGTCGGATGACTAGATTAAGAGCAACCCGGCTCTGGCGGGGGGCTCGTTGAAGAGTAAGCCGACGCGGCCGAATACCTTCGGGTGTTTCGCCACGTCGGCTTTTTTGTTTTCTGCGGCGAAAGACGTTCAGAATCCAACCGAGTATTGAGGCCGTGCGTATGAAGCCCGACCACACGGACTCGGCTGGCTGTTTTCCGGGTGTGGAATTAGGGAAAACCCTGATACCACCACGGATCGTTCCGCCGTTTAATGACCCTTGTGGATCGGGCGATTGGATAGGCAGCCCTGGTAGCTCCTGCCGCTCGGTTCTCCTCGTTGTCCATCGGAAGCCAAGCACGGAAGATCTCTACCCCTTACCCACGGAGGCGACACGATGACTCTGCTGGCCACTTTCGCTGATGTCCATTGGAACGGCCTGAAAGTCGTTGCCGAATCCCCACCGGAGCCCGCTCAAAGGGACCGAATCCTGGAGGCCCTCGGGGCGTTGGGCGAACATTTGCCCAGCGTCGATGAGGAGACTCTCTCAAGGTACTACAAGTACCTGAGAACGAGATTGTCGTTTCCTTTCACAGCTCACTACCCGGAAGCCACGACTTCGCTTGAGGAAAGGCAGTTCCACTGCACCGTGCTGGAATTGCTGGACCCGACCAACGACATCTGCGACGAATTCGATGGCATCCTCTGCAAGACCCGGAAGGGAAAATACGAAATCAACCTGCCGTTGACCGAGTTGCAGATTCCGCAGGATAGCCCCAACTTCCAGTTGATCGAGGACTACTGGTTCTGGTTCTGGAACTGGCGGTGAGCGAGAAGTGCGGCGTGAAGATCCCCAAGGCCCGTCTGGAAGCCGTCCCTCATGCTGCGCAGTGTGTCCGATGCAGCTCGCAAGGGGAGGAGGGCCACGAACCGTAAGCTAAAACAAGCGCCCTGGCGTCGGCACCAGGGCTCGTTGATCTTCCAGGATGGCGGACAGGTCAGAACGGGATTGCGCTCGGCTCCGTCACCGACATCGCTTCCAGCAAGTCCTTGAACTTCTTGACGCCGCCGACTTCCTTGATGAGACCGAGGAGTTCATTGAGGCGGGCGAAGCCGCCAACGACCTTGACCGTCTGGGCCACCGCTTTGATCTGGCTGATGGTAAAGATGCGGTCCAATGACGAGGATGCCGGATGTTCTGAAAACAACGGCAGGTGGCGTCGGCTCTAACGAAGATGTCGGGCTGGCCGGGCAATGCTATTGCTTCTCCTGTCGCTCCAAGTCAATTGTTCGTCAGGATTGCCTCAAGCTCCTCAATAAACGCATCCTGCCCCGCCTTGATCTTTTTCTTCGCCGTTGCCAGACTGAAGAACTCGGCCCGGTCATTCTCCGGGAACTCCATCTGCCGACCGGATTTCGGCGGCCACTCCATCTTGAAGGTGTTGCTTTTGACGGTGGTCGGGTCGCAGTCGCCCTTGAATGCCCAGGCGTGGACGATCTTGCCGCCCTTCTGCTTGATCGGCTGGAGAGGAATGAATGGCCCGGTCGGTTTGATGCCCGTTTCCTCCCCGAACTCCCGTTGAGCGGTGACGAGCAGATCCTCGTCGCCATTGGGCTCGCCCTTGGGGATCGACCATACCCCATCGTCCTTGTTGCAAAAGTACGGACCGCCAGGATGGGCCAGGAGGACTTGGATGGCTCCATTCGTGATGCGATACATCAACAGACCGGCGCTGAGACGTGGCATGGTCGTCACCGATTGTTCACGAGCCACACGGCATAGTCGTCGATAAGCTGAAAGTTGGGCGACTTCTTATCGGTCACTCGAAGCTCGGCAAGCCCGAGATCGAATTCCTTGCCGTCGCTCTTGCGCCGCACATGGGCCACAGTGTCCTCCTCGAACATCATCCACTCCGACCGCCAGCCTCGTTCGATTTCCAGGAGTTCATACTTGTCGGTGTAGGAAGGCTGGGTCTTCTTCAGTCGCTTGTACTCCTGCTGACTCCAGCCGCCGATGACATACGGCTCCTCCCAGCGGAAATCCTCGGTGCCCGTCACCTCACAAGGCAACTGAAGATGTGCCTTCAGGTGCTTGACGAACACCTTCAGGGCTTCCCAAACGGCTTGTACGACGAGCTTGCCGAGGTCAGGACCGATAGTCCATTTGTTTTCGCCGCCTTCGCCAATCAACTCCGGCAGCACTACAAAGCCCGTAACCGAGGTGTCGAGAACAGCGTGAACCGAGACTATCTGCCCAGAACCATTTGCTGGTGGTTTCACACGAAGCTCGGCAGTTGGGCCAAGGCGTCTGGCCGAACGCACGGGCATGGAGGGGGAACGAGGGGGTATCTGGAGACCAGTTTTGTGAAATTTTGTGAAATCCAGGCTGCTTGCCGAAAGTGATGCTCCATGCTCTTGGCACAAATCTTTTACGAGAAAGGGCTTGCGAGCACGCCCGGCAGGATTCGAACCTGCAACCATCGGATTAGAAATCCGATGCTCTATCCCTTGAGCTACGGGCGCTAAGTTGTCATATGCAAAGATGTTATAGAAATCGTTGCGAATCCCCGACGTAGGTCGTGAAAGCCTGCCGCATGACCCTGCGGACCCGGTCTGTTCCCCTCCTTCTCCAACTTCTCGATTAGGTACGCGAAGTGCATGGTCTGTACTACTGAGCAGAAAATGACGCCCTCCGCTTCAAGCCGCTGTTCGACCGCTTCGCGGTACGCTCGTCGGTCAAAGTCACTCTCGGAGACCTCAACTCAAACCAATAATTCCCCAACTGTCCAACCAAGCTCGCGGCGGCTTCGCTAGTTCCACGGTATCCAGGCATTCTTGATGTCCTGACACATGTTCAATGTCACATTCTAGCCGGGGCACTAGAAAAGTCAATGCTTGCGTCAAGCACCTCGGCCATCGCGTGGCAGAGATGGTGCTGCGACTACATGCCACCGGCCCTGGCAGCGTGGTCAAGCCGCGCTGAGCATCATATTGAAGGAAATACATCACTCGTTCTCCGGCCCCAGAGATCTACATACCCACGCATGGGACGTTGATGCACGAGCAAAGCGAGTGAAGGGTTATTCCGCACACGTCGATTGGTGTTTCCCAGTCCTGCCCGGCCTCCTTGTCGCTGATTCGGGCTACACGATTGGTCCGAAACACGCTGACGATGGTATCAAGATCGTGTTATTCTATGGCATTGGCAGCGTTGAAATTGTGAGGCTTGTTGACCGCCTGGCTTAGGAAGCATCTCTCCGGCCTTCTCGCCCAACAAGGCACGGCGACAACACAGGTCGCCGCTTGGTGGTGCAGACCGTGGCAGGCTGGTAGAATAGCCGAAAGTTCGGACCCGATGAAGCTGGAGGCTGCCGCGACGGCTGCGGCAATCGTTGGGCATGCCGCCCCCTGCTCCTTATTCCGGAGGAATGCCATGAGGTGCTTCTTACTCTGCTGTGCCGCCGTCCTGAGTGTGCTTCTTGGTGGGTGCCTGTCTGAGCACGATTGCTTTCAGATCGAAGTCAAACCCGAGGGCGAGGCGTTCCAACGCAAACTGACTTGCTGGCACGTGGGCGGCCCGGGCGGTCCTCCGGGCGACAACAAGTCGATCAGGCCCCTCGGCCCCGCTCAGGTCGCCCGGATCGGCAGCCTGTATCCGAAACCCTATCTGTGGACTGACGCCGATTCCCGCCAGAGGGAGTTGGCGAAGGTGCCCTGCCGACTGACGCTGGTGTGCGACGGGGAGGAAGCGACTCGCTTTCTGCACCGGGAGGGCGAGCTCGCCAGGGTCCCCACTTCCCGATCTGCTTGACGTATTGACATGAAAGGAGTAGATTGCCGTTAGTGCGGGAACCGGCGTGCCTGGCGTGCGGTTCCGTGTTTCATGCGCGAGTGCCTTCAGGACAGGGCATGAACTTGGGGACGGGCTCCCATGTCGCGTAAACCGCGCGGGTTGACACTTGTCGAGTTGCTGGTTGTTATCGTCGTCATCGGCATCCTGATCGGCCTGCTCGTGCCGGCCGTGGAACAGGTTCGCGAGATGGGACGGCGAACCACCTGTTCCAACAATCTCAAACAACTTGCCCTGGCAACGCAGCATTGCCACGAGGCAACGGGGCGATTCCCGTTCTACTGGTATCAGGTCGATCCCGCCGCGAGCCCGGCTCAAGCTCCGACCCGGATCGAGGGCGGGTGGCTCGTATGCCTTCTCCCCTACCTCGGGGAAGACGCAGCGTACAGCGACATGTTGGTGAACATGCAATGGGGCGCCACGAGTCATGCGGGCCAACAATTGACACCGGCAGTTCCCGCAAGCAGCGATTACTCGCCGGGCCATTATGATCCGCCGGCGGTATACGGCCCCTCGGTCTGGGTCCCCGGCACCGGCAACACCACCACCGTCACGACAACGGGTTCCACCAGCGCCCACGTCGGCTTCACCTATACGCAGCAGAACACCACGACGACAATCACCGACAACGGGCACTACGTGCAGGGGCCGCTTATCACGCCGGCCGGCCCGTGGGTCCCGGCGCAAGGCACGCCCGGCACGCCGGCCAAGTATTCCCCCACCACCTACACGTACACCGGCATGTTCAAGTACTCCTCTATGGTTCTGGGCACGCTCCTTTGCCCGTCCGACTTCAGCGGCGTGAGCGCACGAGCGACGATTCCGAATGCCACTGCCAACTCGACCGCGAAGCCGCCATTCTCGCTTACCAATTACCAGGCGAACTACCAGGCGTGGGTGACGGGCTATACCGGCAGGAATCTCCCGGCCAGCCCCCCGTACGCCCAGTGTGCGCCGGCCCGGTTCGACGACATCAGCGACGGCCTGTCGAACACGATCCTGCTGGGCGAGGGCTTGCGGTCGTGCAATGGCACGTACCGCATGGGTTTCTGGAACACGTTCCAGTATCAGCAGTCGCACAACTTCGGCGTGGACTGGAACGGTAACACCCGGTTCACCATCGACTCCGGCGGCAACGTCAGCTTCACCGCGGCCGCCGGTTCCAACCTGGTTAACAACACGCTCATGTTCCAGTCGATCTCCGCCGCGAACAAGTGCTGCCCGTACAGGCTCCAAGGGCTGCATCGCGGCCTGCTGAACGTGGCCATGGCCGACGGCAGCGTGCGGCCGATCTCGCCCTCCATCAGCCACCGGGAGACGACCGATGCGAAGCACGACTACAACCATCCCGCGTCCGGCGTGAATCCCATGATGAACCCCAGTCCCCAGTCGGACGGGACGTGGGATCAACTGGTGATGCCGAACGACGGCGAGACGGTGGGCCCCTTCTGATTTCTCGGGCGTTCACGGTTACGCCGATGGCGTGTTCACAGTGGGACAGTACGAAAACACCACGCCACCACCCCCCATTTTCATGGGTTTCCCGACCGGCCGGGAATTGCCGGATTTTCCACGATTTTCCCGCGGCTCGCGTCTCGCAAGTGCTAGTACTGATAGCACTTACAGTCGGCTAGCGCGACACTCACTCAATTGAAACGGCACTAGCGATGCACTCACGCCAAGAAAGCGCAACGGCATAGGATCCAACCCCGAATTTTGCAAACGTCCAGTCTTGGCCTAAATTTCTTGAGGATGCCGACCACCTGGGATCGAGCACTCTCGGCAAGACTTGAGACGCGCTGGCGGAGCAAGGCGACCTTATGGCTACCTGGGCAATCCAGATTCTCTTCTTCGTTACCTTGACCGCCGTGGCTACGGCAGCTTATCTCCTTGGTCGGCGGACTCGGCCGGCGAGCAGCGACGGGGCCATTCGCTCCCGGCGGGAGATGCGCCGCGCCCGGGCGGTAGCTACCGGCCTCGAGAAGATCGCCCGCGACCTCCGCAAGGGCCTGGCTCAGTATCAGTCCGGCGTGAGCAGATTCAAACAGCAGGTGGTGAAACTGACCGATCACCAGCAGCAGGCGGCTTGGCGGGAACTCTGCCGCGGGGCCGAGGATGTCCTCAAGCCCACGCTCCGCCTGGCCGCCCAGATCGCCAATGCCCAGGAGGAAATCCGCCAACAAGCTGCCAGCTTGACGACCTTTACAGAGGGGCAGACCGATCCGTTGACCGGTGTGAGCAATCGCCGGGCGCTGGACGACACCCTCGTCGGCCAGTTCGCGATGATGAACCGCTACAACAGGTATTTCTCCATCGTGATGTTCGATGTCGACTTCTTCAAGCAGATCAACGATCAAGCGGGGCATCCGCACGGGGATCGCGTCCTTCAGGACTTGGCGCGCTTGCTGGATGAATCGGTCCGCGAGACGGACCTGGTCGCCCGCTACGGCGGCGATGAGTTCGTGATCATCATGCCCGAGACAGACCTGGACGGTGCGAGCGTCTTTGCGGAACGTCTGCGGGCCAAGGTCGGCGCGGAGATGGCGCTGACCGTCAGCGCTGGAGTTGCGCAAGCCTCAAACGGCGACACCCCGCAGTCCTTGTTCGCCAAGGCAGACGGCGCCCTCTACCAGGCCAAGTCCTCCGGACGGAACTGCGTTTTCCGGCACACCGGGGAGCGGATCGAACCGGTCCTGGCCGAAGCCCCCGCAAGCTTGTAGCGCTTGAGTTCGGCGAAAAAAGGGGGACTGGCTCCGTGGCGCAGGTTGCTTGCCGTTGGAAGAATCGCCGCCGCCACGGTGCCTGTCCCCCTTTTTTCGCCCTCCGGGGAAAGGGGACAGGCACCGT
>JBEKCP010000297.1:0-7496 GCA_050014815.1 Thermoguttaceae bacterium
CGGCGAGCCCCACCAATCGGGGATAGGCCGTGTCTGGTGTGGCTCGCCGACCAACGCCGACCATGCTGCGCACGGTGCCCGGCCGGTGCCCGTCGCCCCACCCTACTATCTTCCGGTCGGCGTTTCCCTGATAATCGTGTGGCAGACCGCCTGATTTCGCGCCGGCATCATCCGTCCGCGCAAGGAACGTCAACATGCCCTGCCGAGGAGTACGAGGAGCCACTTCCGCCGATTCTAACAGCCGCGAGGATATCCTGCGGGCCACGCGGGAGCTGTTGGCCTTGATGATCCGTCAGAATGGGATCCGGCCGGACGACGTGGCCAGCGCGATCTTTTCGACGACGCCCGACCTGGACGCGGAGTTTCCGGCCATGGCGGCGCGGCAGTTGGGGTGGTTGGACGTGGCGTTGATGTGTAACCACGAGCTGGACGTGCCCGGCTCGCTCCGCCGGTGCATCCGCATCCTGGTCCATTGGAATACGCAGAAGTCGCCCGGAGAGATTGTCCACGTCTACGTCAAGGAGGCCTCGCACCTCCGGCCGGACCGTTCGCAGTTGCCGCCGGTGGACTGGGAGGAGTTGGAGCGATGGATTGCCGAGCGGCTGCGGGACGCCCCGCCAAGCCGGAAATAGGGGTACGCACCCCGGGGGGCAGATTCCCGCCGATCGCCCGAGGGGGCTACGATACGCCAACCTTGGGGACTGTCCCCCTTGCGTGACACAAAAACGGGGACAGCCCCAACCTTGCACTTGTGGATGATGAAGCCATGGCCGACTATCGCGTGGAGCACGATTCCCTGGGCGAGGTCCGCTTGCCCTCCGCGGTCTATTACGGGGCGCAGACGCAACGGGCCGTCGAGAATTTCCCCATCTCCGGCCGCACGATGCCCCGGGAGTTGATCCACGCCCTGGGGCTGGTCAAGTGGGCGGCCGCCACGGCCAACCGCGACCTGGGGCGGCTCAGCGGCTCCGGCCCTAACCCGCTTGCGCCCCCTCAGATCGAGGCCCTCCTCGCCGCCGCCCGCGAAGTGGCTGAAGGAAAGTTCGACGACCAGTTCCCGGTCGACGTCTTCCAGACGGGCTCGGGCACCTCGACGAACATGAACGCCAACGAGGTGATTGCCAACCGGGCCATCGAACTCTCGGGCGGCAACCGGTTCCTCGCCGAAAAGCCGATCCATCCCAACGACCACGTCAACCTGGGCCAGAGCACCAACGACATGTTCCCGACGGCCATCCACGTGGCCGTGGGGCGGGAGATCCGGGACCGGTTGATCGCGGCATTGAACGAGTGCGGCGCGGCCCTGGCCGCCAAGGCCGCCGCCTGGCAGAAGGTCCTCAAGATCGGCCGCACCCACCTGATCGACGCCACGCCGATGTCGCTGGGGCAGGAGATCGGCGGCATGGCCCGGCAACTGGACCGCTCGGTCGGCCGCGCCAACCGGGCCCTGGAGGCCGTGCTGGAACTGCCCGTCGGCGGCACGGCCGTCGGCAGCGGGATCAACACCCATCCCGAGTTCGCACGCCGCGTCGCGGAGATCCTCCAGCGGGAGACCGGCATTCCGTTTGTCGAGGCCGTCGATCACTTCGAGGCCAACGCCCAGCGAGACGGCCTGGTCGAGTGCCACGGCGAGGTCCGCTCGATTGCGGCCACCCTCTTCACCGTGGCCAACAACATCCGCTGGCTCAGCTCGGGGCCCCAGACCGGCTTCCACGAGGTCCGCCTGCCCGACCTCCAGCCGGGCAGTTCGATCATGCCGGGCAAGATCAACCCGGTGATGTCGGAGGCCCTGATGCAGGCCGCGGCCCGCGTGCTCGGCAACGACCAGGCGATCGCCTTCTGCGGGGCGGCGGGCAGCCAGTTCCAGTTGAACGTCATGATGCCCGTCATGGCCGAGGTCGCACTGGAGAGTCTCCGCATCCTCGCCGGCGCCACGATCGCCTTTACCCAACGGTGCGTGGTGGGCATGGAGGCCGACGTCGAAACCTGCCGGTCCGAGGTCGAGCGGAGCCCTGCCATGGCCACCGGCTTGAACCCGTACCTCGGCTACGAGCAGGCCTCCAAGCTGGCCCGCGAGGCCCTGGCCACCGGCAAAACGGTCCGCCAATTGGCGCGTGAGAAGAAAGTCCTGCCGGAAGACGTGCTCGAGAAGGCACTGGATCCGTGGAGGATGATCCGGCCGGGCGGTGACGACTAGGGATTAGGGGCAGTTCCGTTGCAATGTGAGCAGACTAGGTGCCACCTCCCGAGTGTATCGTTTCGGGCACTGTCCTAACTAGAAGCGAAGAGACTCATTGGGTTTGATCTCGCTGGAGTGCCCGCATTATGTCCAGCATCTTTTTGGCTGGCAACTGGGTACGACGACGTACAATCTCATCTCGCCTTGCTTTTCCGATCCAGTTGCACTTAGCAACGCAGCGCTCTACCAAGCCGCCGGGGGCACGCCCGCCCCTGTCCCAGGGAAGAAGAATCCACCGATCGGGTGGAGGATCAGTGAATTGCGTCGAAACGGCAACATAGATGAAATGATCAGTGTCTGCTAGTTCGTCCACGACCACTACCGGACGCACTTTCTTGTTTTGTCCGTTCGGATCGTATATGTCCAAGTCAACGATTTGTCCCTTACGAAGCTGGCACACCCTCGCCCCTCCGCCGGGTACGAAGCGGTTAATGATCTACTCGTCATACCACGCCTGTGGTGGCGGAAATCGCTCTGCCAGTGCCAAAAGCTCTGCGTTCGATGGCGTGATTCTGTCGAGCTCAGCCTGCGCTGCGATCTCTTCCTCGTAGGCTTCCTGGATTGAGATGCCGCGCTGCTCCGCCTCGTGGGCTAGGTATTCAAGCATTTCGGGAGCTAAGCCTACCATTTGAGATTCCTGCCTGCCCACTTCCAACCAGGATGTCCACCCGGCGGACGAGGGCAATTCAAGAAGATGGTATTCAAGACCGATGCCGCCGTTGACAGTTTGGTAAACCGGTGCGGGAACCGCACAGACCACTTGCGGGGGTTCAGGAGGGGGTAGAATCATTGCGGTTTTCCGTCAAGCATATCAACAATTTGCTGCAAGTGCTTGGCCATCATCCGAACGAAGGTCGGCGGAATAATCAACTTCGCCACCGGTATGGCGAACACCGCGGCTGCCATCGCGGGCTTTTCCAGCGTCCCCGCCGCGCCCACTGTCACCGGCGATCCTGGCGTTGGTGTCGTCTGACTAAAGATAAGAAACACCGACTCTTTGTTGGAGTCCACCCCGGCAAACAGGGTATTAGCGAATATTGCCGGCCCAGCGCTAGGTAGCTGGAGCACTTGGGGGGTAGGCGGCTGGGCTTTCGTGTCACTCTCGGCCATGCACATTATCCCACTTTAGTTATCGACAGCGGAGACAAGCGGCCCACTTCAATTATACGCTCGGGTTTGCCGACCTGGCGGAAGTTGTCTAGACAACACAATTTCTACGATAATTGGCGGCCAATGGTGCGTCAAGCACCCCCGATGATGCCGGCTGAATTCTGTGGCCCTACTGGCGGACTTTGCCTGATTTGACGGTTCTTGCAGCCGGCCCCTCCTGTGGATAACCTGTCGATCCACACGCACGGACGTGTCATTTCCCAGGAGAAGTGCTAGCACTTTATGCCCTAGATTGGCCTGGGCGAGTGCCCTGATTGTAGCATCACCTGAAAACGCCGTCAATGAGTTAAACCGGCAGATTCTTTCTCAGTCGGCAACCCCGCTAGCGACGGGCTGGTGCCGGTGCGATGCCTGAGAGCCTATCCGATTTGCTGGCCCGATTTCTAGATTGCTTTTGCGACCCACCTGTCGTGGTGGTTTTTCCCGGCAACACAGATTTAGGACAGTGCCTCGTTTCGATACAATTGCTCCAGACTGCTGTAGCGAAATGCAACAGGCGGGCTAGGGGCCGCTCGGGCTAACGACTCCCTAACCCGCCTGGTGTTGGAAGCGTTTGCTTCCTGTCCATCGGGGTGCACACTTCTCTATTCCGTGCCGCTCTGTTCCAAATCTCCTTCTCTGTTCCTAGAAGGGAGGCCGAAAACGGCCCATCCCGAAGGTGCTCCTAACCGCGGACACACTTGCCTGCCTCTCGAACTGCCGGCCCCTCAAAGTGCCTCTTCTCCGGGCCAGCCCCAGCGACGCGACCGGACCACACTGACTTCTCGCCGCTGGCCAAAAGGTGCCGCAAACGACGTGCCAAAAGAAGAGAGGGATTAGGGATTAGGGATTGGGGATTAGAGACAGAGGGCGGGGGCGATGTGCAACCCGCAACCCCCGACGCAGTGGGGGCTTTTCCCAATCCCCAATCCCCAATCCCCAATCCCCAATCCCCAATCCCCAATCCCCAATCCCCAATCCCCAATCCCTAATCCCTAATCCCTAATCCCTAATCCCTAATCCCTATTTCTTTCGGCATCGCGCCCACGGCAGTTTCCAAACAGGGACCAGGCGTAGGGCAAGCGTGGATCAGCCGGCCGATATCTTTCAGAATTCGACCCAAGGCGAACCCGCCCGGCGAAACCAAGTACTTGGCCTGCCATCTTGGTTCGAATCGCTCGAAGTAGCCGCGGGCTCCGAGCGTCCCGGAGTTGTCTCCCCAGCGATCGCAGATCAGCTTCTCCAGCCGATCCCGAAGGGGAGTTAATCCATCATCTCGCAAATCGGATAGAGGCGCCAGCCCCAAGTTGAACCACCGAAATTGCCGCTCTCGGCCCCAGGACATCGAGCGATAGAGCAGATAATCCAAAACGCCGTCCGGAGCATCCGGGAGATAACGAACCAGATCGGCGGCCAACTCTTCATTCTTGGCGGTCGTCCAGAGGTTGGCGAAAGCCACGATCTTTCCTTGCCGCCGGACGGTTGCCACGGGGAAACGGCTCACGTATTGCGGATCGAAGTAGCCCAAAGAGAAGCGGTTCTCCCGGCAGCCGGCGCATCCCGGGTCGGAAACCGGCTTCCCATGGGCCAGCCAGGCTTCGGAAACCGCCGCCAGTTCCGGCATGTGTTTGGAAACGGCTTCGCCGCAGTGTATCTCAAAAGAACAACCCAGTGATTCCAGCCGCGCGCAGGTCTCCTGAAGTTCTTTCATCCGCCCTTCAGCATCCAAATCGGCCAGAGGTACACGGGCCTCGTCGCCCAAATGGAGCAGGTCTAATCCTAAGTCCACATAGAGCGCGGAGTTGTCCTTGTCGACTTTGTAGAAGACCGGCAGGCCGCCGCGGGCGTCGCACAGGTCGCGAAATTGCCAGAGCAGATCGGGAAAATCGGAAGCCGGACCGATCGGATCACCCATGGCTACCCAACTGCTTCCTTCAATCGCATACAGAATCATGGCTGTTTGACGGTCGTTGAAGAGGAGCATTTTGTCGCCCAGCAAGGCCAGATTGGCGTAGCTCCGTGGTGATTGGGCAACGATCGCTTCGGCCGTTTTGAGTTCCTCACGATTCGGACGCCGCGGAGGCCGCACGGTGGGACGTACCAAGGAGATCACGGCAAAAATCGCCGCCAGCACGGTGGCGCCGGTGAGCGTCCGTAAGGATCGTGCGGCCTCCAGCCTCAGACCGAAGTTGAACCACAGCCCGCTGAAATAGGGTGCTCTCTTGAAAGCGAAGAACCCCAGCCCAATCGAGCAGGCCAAGATCAGCACGACCGCCGTGAGCCATCCCGTAGAAAGCGGCTGCCGAAACGCCGGACCGCGGCGGCGAAAATGCTGCCGCGACGGCAAAAGCGCCCCGAGCATGGCCACCAGCACGATCGCTCCCCAGTAATGGACCCCGCTCAGCAACGAGGAGAGACTGCCGGCGCCCAACAAGAAGACGGCCAGCCAGTACGCCGACCGCATGTGCCGAAATAGCCCGTAAGCCAAGAACAAGAGCGTCACGCCGATCAATCCGGTGGCGAAGTGCGATGCCTCGACCACGAGCAGCGGCAGTGGGTGCCCGCGCCAGATGGCGCCGCCGAAAACGGGGCTCGGCCCCGAGACGTCGAAAACCGGTGTCGCCCCGGAGAACAAGAGAAAAACCCCAGCCACAAAAACCACGAACGCCAAGATCCGTGGAACGACGATCGGATTGATGGCGTCGAGCGTGCCGGCTACTTTCCTCAGGTATGCCCGGCTGGCCACGACCTCGTGGACCGCCAAGAGGATCGAAGCTGCCACCAAGGGAAGCAGGTAGTAGACGCCGCGGTACACCAACACCCAGGCCATCGACCGGGCGAGGGAGAGTTGCGGTAAGAAAAGGACCAGCACCAATTCAAATACCCCGGCGCCGCCCGGAATGTGGGTCAGAACCGAGACCACCATTCCCAGTAGAAACACTCCGAGAACGATCGGGTAAGATACCCCGCTTCCCGTGGGCTGCAACGAGTAGAGTACGGCCGCGGCAATCAGCAGATCCGCGCATGCCACGGCGACCTGGGCGATGGTCAAACTCGGCGGTGGTAGGGGCAACTCCCACTTGAAGATCCGCAGGGGACGGCGCCGAATCGCACAAATCGCCAAGTAAGCGACCACGTGCGCGACCAGCACGATGCCCACGATATGGCGATATTCCCAGATCAGATGCGCCGCCCCCTGGACCATCGCCGCTGCTTGATCGGACAGCCCTGAGGCCCCGGCATTTTCTCCCGGATTCAACGCCGCGGCAGCGGTCCGCGGCATCGGCAACGGAGCCAGGATGAAAACCACTCCGGCAAGCCCGATCGCCCCCAGCCAGAACGTAATGCCAAGTATGGTGATCAATTGGAGGATTTCGATCGTCGAGTATCCCCATGCGGAATAAAAGCGATATCGAATCGACGATCCGCCCAGAATTGCGCCAAAATTGAAACTCGCCACGTGGCCGATGAACGAGGCGATCGCCAAACGGCGCAGCGGGAGGGGGTGCCCGATGTAACGCACGGCAAGCAAATCGTAGCCGAAAAGAACGACGTAGTTCAGCGCCGTCAGACCCACGGCAATCAAGATGCGGCGGAGCGGAATATTCCACAATTCCCCGACGAGTTGGCGATAGGCCAGCCCTCGTAACTCATGATAGAGAAGCCAGACAGCCCCCCCAAATATGATTAAAATCAGGAGCGGCCGGAGAACGGTGAGTAGTCGTTTGATCACAGGCGTTACTTCTCTACTTCGAGTGGACTACTCTGAGTTCAATCTGCGAGGACGTAATCTTATCATCACACCTTTCGAGGCAGGATTCAAGTTCGCACCGGGAAAAGGCGACTGGCCGCCACTGCCGGCTTGTCCAACAGTAGCGAAAACGCGGTTGAGCAATCCAAGCTTGGCACGCGTATCCCCAATCTGGTGGGACTCGCTTCGCTCGACCCCAAACAAACCAACTTGAGCCTCCGGCGGCCAAAGGCCGCTGTTTGGAGCCTGAAAGGCTCATACAAATCAGCCCAGGGCGTTGCCCTCGTTGTTCTACACATGTGAAATCCGGCATTGGTGAAATACGATGTTTGGGAGAGAATGGCAATGTCGTGAAAT
>JBEKCP010000298.1:0-7484 GCA_050014815.1 Thermoguttaceae bacterium
GCCGGTGCAAGTCGCGCTGGATGGTCTCGTAGAACGGCAGCCGTTGCCGAACGAACGCCTCACTTCGGCGGGCGCACGCCTCGATGTGCTGACGCACCTGGGCGACGATGGCGTCGGCTTCCTGGCAGCGGAGGATCACCCCCGCCTCCATGTTATGTCCGTGCAAGGCGTTGCCGGTCCAGTTGTGGCTGCCGAGAATGATGCACCGCTCGGTGTCGTCCAGTTCGACGAGCGCCACTTTCGAGTGGAACTGCCCACGATCTGCCCCCTTCTCGATAGGTGCCTGGAATCCGGTGTGGAGGAAGACCGTGCCGGGAAAGTCGTCTTCCAGGTTGGCCAGTTCACGGAGATTGGTCGGGAAGCGGACGCTGGCCACGAGGCGCGCCGCACCAGGCGGGTGGGTCTTGAGGTACTGGCGAAGCAAGGCAACACCAGGCCGGGTGACGAAGGCCACCGCCGCGTCCAGCCGCCGTGCGCCGAGCAGCAGGGGTTGCAGGTCTGGCTCCAGCGTGCGGTAGGGATAAGAATCGAAGAACTGTACGTTCATGTTGCCACGGCAACTCGCGGGCCGACCGATTGTTAGTCTTCTTCCGTCTCAATCTCCGCAATCTCGTCCTGGCTCAAGTCATACAAGTCAAAGAACTTGCGATCCAGGTCATTCAGCATCTCCAGCATCTCGGCGGTCAACTCGCCCTGGGACTTCCGACCGCACTTGACCAAAGACCGGACAAGCCTGACAAACGGTTCCTGCTCCTGCTCCTTCTCCTTCGGAGGTGGCAGTCGGATCGGTATTACTCGAATCTGGGGCGACTGAAATTGAAAATACCCTCCGCTCATGCGAAGCGCGCCGAAGAACTGACGGTAAAGGAACATGAACAGCTTGGAGTTGCAGAAGCCGCAGACGTACTCAAGACTAACGCCGCTACGAGGGGCAAAAAAACAGTTGGTGTTCAGCGAAGCGTACTCCCCCTCATCGTCCAGGAAAGCCTCACATCCCTTGGCCATTTTGGCAAATATGATCTTCGGCGTTCCGTACATCTCCCGCCGTCGATCAGACACTTTTCCCGCTGGCAGGTACGGCGTGTCGTACTTCTCGCCCTGATTCTTCATCGGGTAAATGCCCCAGAGGGATACATACGGATCAATCGTCCCTGTATTCACCACCTTGAATGCGTTCTTCATTGCGTGGTCGCTCAAGTAAGCACCGTATTCATCAGCTTCTCCTGCCGTGGTTGTCGCATTGACACTCCCGACGCCTTCCAGTGGTGTCGCATCTGCAATCAGCTTCGTGAGCAACTGGATATGATTCGAGAGAAGGAACCCCCAAATGGTCTCAGGAAGGAGCCTTAGAAAGTCGCTTGTCACTGTACAACGCCTGTAGACCGCGAGATCAAGTGCCGCCATGTTCCGCGTTGGAGGATGCAACAGCGATACGTCATAAGTACCGCGCTTCCCTGGCTCCCACTTCCGCATGAATGATAGGACCGGGTAGACGGATGCCTCCTCAAACACGGGTATCCCCGAAATGTCAACAAGTTGGAGCAACTTGGCGTTTTCCAGAATGTACCCCCGCAGGGCAACTGCATACTTGGCCGACAGGTACTTGTTTGGTGTGATGAAGCTAAGGGTTCCTCCAGCACGCAGGCATTGCAGTGCGCGCTCGAAAAACAGAATGTACAAGTCGTATGCGCCTTTGGCCGAGCTGTAGTTCCTGTTCAAATCCTGGCGATATTCGTCTGTGTACCTCCGGGCGAACTCGATCGCGCTAACATAGGGCGGATTCGCCAAGACGACATCAAACCCGCCACGTTTGTTGGCAAACGCCTCTGCAAATTGAATTCGCCAGTCAACGACTCCTTCGCCGTATTCTGCGGCCAGGTCCTTCCGTAGGCGCGCCTCTTCGCTGATGATCGTCTTCCTGTAACCCTCCTTTTCCTCCCCGTGCGACAGGAAGAACTGATTCTTGACCATAGCCACGACATCGGCCGAGTGCTGGAGGTGAACTCGGAACAGATCGGGCATCTCTTGGGGATCGGGGGCCAGCAGCGAGTCACCGGTTTCGATTTTGAAATCCAGGTTTGGCAGTGGAACTGGTGTGTCGGCATCGACCGCCAACGACAACCACAGCCGCAGCTTGGCGATGTTGGTGGCAAACGGGTCGATGTCCACGCCGTAAAGGCTTTGGCTGATGATACGCAGCTTCAGGTCGTACAAAGTGCGTGCGTCCTTGACCAGTTTCTCGCTGTAGAGCAGCCTGTAGAGGACGATCATCTCCTGAAGCAGGCCCAAGAGGTAAGCACCGGAGCCGCACGCCGGATCGACCGCCTTGAGATCGTCCAGGGCAGCAAGAATCACGCGGGCGTGTGTCTCCCTCAGCTTGCCCACTTCCTGGCGATCCACGAGGGCAGCAACCAACTCCGCCGAAGCCTTCGTCTTGTCGGACAAGTAGCCCTTGAGCGCCTCGCGGCACATGAACGAGACGACCGGGCGGGGCGTGTAGTATGAGCCCGTTTCGTGGCGGCCCGTCACCAGTTCCTCGAACACCTTGCCGAGCATTTCAGGATCGACGGCCACTTCGATATCCAGCGGCGTGGATTCTTCGACCGTGAAGTTGTAGCGGTAGAAGAGCCCGCCCGCGTGCTCGTCGTTGAGGACGCTTGCGAACACTTCGTCGGGCAGGTCGCTCACCTGCTTGTCCAGTTCCGACCGCTCGAAAAGTCCACCGTTGAGGTACGGTACGCAGCCATAGGCTTCGCTTTCCTGCTTGCCCTCGACGGCCAGCCCCTCGAAGAACAGGGGGCAAAGCCTTCCTTTGTAGAACGACTTCCTGCCACATCCCCCAGCGGCGTACAGGGCGCGAAGGTAGCTCTTGTGCCCACCGAATGTCAGCCATCCCTTGCGCTCCATGAACCGCAGGAACATCAGGCGGTTGAAGAGCGTCTGGGTGAACATCCGCAGGTCGTCTTCTTTCAGTTCCTTCTGCTTGGCGATGAGCTTCTCGACCTTCTCGAAGACGGCGGCGTAATCCTCATAGAACCGCTTCGTGACCTTCTCGACATCGAACGCCTGGCTCCATGCGGCGATCCAACCTTGGGGATCGGGCTGGCCGTCAGGCCACTCCAAGGCGTTCAGGTTGTACTCGCAGAGCGTGCGAATAGGGTCGCCCGGTCCCCAGCCAAATGCTGCCAGTGGTGCCGTCTGGCTATCCTTGCCGGGAACCTTGAAGTGGGCGAAGCGGTAGTGCTGGTAGTCGTGATTGCAGATGAACAGCAGGTTCTCGCGGTTGAAGGAGGCAAGGCTCGACCTTTTCTTCTTCGACGGAACCAGGCCCCGGAGCACCTTGCGCAGCGTGCCGGTCATGCCCCGGCCGGTGACAAACACATCCGGGTTCTTGAACTCCAGAATGAAAATGCCCCAGGGGTTTCCCTTGAAGGGACGAATCTGCCGGATCGTGCCGTCAACGATGTGCGTGTTCAGCCCCTCGGCCCGCAGTTCTTCGGCTGACCACTCGAAGCTGATGGCTTCGACATCCTCGGCACGCTCCTCAATGTCCCAGCCCAAGGCGTCGATCAGGAGATCCTGGATGAACGCCTTCTGGTTGCGGACACGCTTGACGGCTTGCTCGATTTTTCCGGGGTCGGCCATCGAAACCACTCCAAGTTAGTTCAATTCCATCCAAGCCTTGAGAATGGGCTTCACGTAGCCCGGCGCTTGCATCGCCTTGAGGAACGTGTTCTTGACGTGCTTTTCGATCTTGCTGCGGATTTCAGAAAGCGTAGCCTGCTCGACGATCGAGCGGCGCGGGGTCTCGGGCGTGCATCGGATCGCCGCCACGATGTCCGCCGCCTCTTCGAGGATGATCTGCTTTTCGAGGTGGTACAGATACCAGCGGGTTTCCCCGGCCGCCTCGGTCCAGGGTAGATTGTCCTCACCCCCTGCCCCTCTCCCGGAAGGAGAGGGGAGCAAGTTGCCCTCACCCGCTGCCGCTCTCCCGGAAGGAGAGGGGAGCCTGACGGAATAATCGGGACGCGGCAGACGGTAGCAAAAGAACACCGCCTTCGTGCCAGGCGTCGGGTGTTCCTTGCCGCTGAACACCCTGCCGGGCAAGGCTGCAATCCGCTCGGCGAGCCCTGGATCGGCGTCCAAGAGACGCTGGAGTTCCAGTCGCATTTCCTCTTCGCCAGTGGTCTGGCCCTCGTAGCTCTCGTTGAAGTCGCGCAGGGCCTCGTAGTCGTCCTCGGGCCTCAGCAGCTTGCGACCCTCGATCCCAAAAGTCTTCGAGATTTGGAGCGTCTTCTGCGTCACTCTCTTATACAGGCTCAAGAGTTCGTTGAGTTCGTCGGGCGGCAAAAAGTTCCAGTAGATCACCTTGCCGCGCAAGAGGCGCTCATCGGGATGGTCGGCAACCAGCCGCTCCTCGACCTGCGGGTTCAGACGCCGATCGACACGACCGATGCGCTGCATGAGCCGGACCGGATTCCAGTGCAGATCGTAGTTAATCATCCGGGTCGCATCCTGGAGGTTGAGACCTTCGGACAGAATATCCGTGGAAAGCAGGACGCGGATTTCCGCCTCGCCATCGTCGGCAAGCCCGGCACTGGAAGTCCCGTTGTAGTAGGGAGCGAAACGTCGAATGACATCGCCGCGATCCTTCTTGCTGCCGCTGTCGATCTGCTCGACGCCACTGATGCCCGCAGCCACGAGTTGGCAGTGCAAATAACGGGCCGTGTCAGCAAACTCGCTGAAGATCAGCAGCTTGTGCTTCTTCAGGACGCGATCCGTCGAGAGCAGCTTCAGGAGAGCCTTGAGTTTGTCGTCGTGCTTGGGCTCGAACTTGCTGAGTTCGTCTAGGAACTGAACGATCTGGTCCAAGTCGCTGAACGTGTCGTTGAGGATTTCCGGGACGTTGAATTCGTCGCGGTCGAGATGCTCGACCTGCTCTAGCATCTCTTCGGTGATGAGGTCTTCTTCGGCATCTTCCTCGTCTTGATCGCCCCACAGCGTAATCTGGCGCTCGTGGACATAATGCGTCAGATCAGAGTGCCTGGCCTTCCACTGCTCCAATCGCCGTTTTTCGCCAGGCGTTTCGCTGTGTTTTTCTGCCCAAGCCAGCAGCTTCAGCAGCAGGCGGTTGCAGGATTGCTCGAAGGCATAGGCGGAACTCTCAAACCGCTTGAGAAACTGGGTGCGGATCAGACCGCAAACCTGCTGCTGCCGGCCTTCGACGAAGGGATCGAACGTCTTATTCGGCCCGACGTAGTAGGCCAAGGGGTAGTAGATGCCCAGGGTGAACAGCGGCTTGTCCTTCTCGAACGCCTTCTCGACTATGCCGAGAAGGCGGCCGTAGGTGCGCTTGACCGAATACTCGGCAACGACGGGGGGCTCACGAGTGGGGAACATAGCCACACTGGCCCCCTGCTGCTCCTGACTTTTCTTGACGTAGGCACGACTTCGCTGGACGACGAGAGCCTTGAACACCCGGTCGCTCGCCAGCACGCGCTCGGCTTCGGCCAGGTTCGTCTCGGTTGCCGGACTGGCTGCCGGCGTCGTCTTGAGCAGTTCCCGCTCCATATCGACGAAGTGCCGCCGCAGTGAGTGAATCCCCAGCGGGCCGGCGAAGTAGTTGTCGTTGGAGGTGCCATCCTCCTTCCGTCCCATAAACAGTTCCGCCATGTGCCGGAAATCGTGGAGCGAGTTGTTCACCGGCGTGGCCGTGAGCAGGAAGACCTCCTTCTTTCCACGAGGGCCTTCCACGAGGTCCAGCAATTCCCGGTAACGAGACGGGCGGGAGCCGTCTTCGCCGACGCGGCCAGGATTGCGGAAGTGATGCGCCTCGTCGATCACGATGGCGTCGGCCAGTTCCTTGATGCGTTGGAAGCGGAGGGGATACTCGCCACCGCGGCCCAAATCGGTATGGCTCAACACGACCAGGCTGCTGAAATCGCCAGCGCTGGTGCCACCTACATGCGGCAAGTAGTGGCGCAGAGCCCGCTCCCAAACGTCAACCCGAGCGGTCTTGGGAACGAACAACACCACGCGCTTGCCCTCGTGCATGACCAGCCGCTCGATCGCCATCAGCCCGATGAAGGTCTTGCCCAACCCCACGCCATCGCAGAGGAACGCCCCGCCGAACTGCCGGGCGATCTCCATCATCGCGTGGTATCCCTCCTTCTGGTAGTGGTCCAGCACGGCGTACATGCGGGAACCTCCGTGCTCCGGGCCTGCGGCTTCCCACTCGTTGGCGGTCAAACGGTGGCCGCGGCAGAACTCGTGGAGCGCTCGGATGTAAACCTCGAAGGGGGTGTACTCGCGGGTGTGGCGCTCGATGACCTGGAGGATTTCCGCCGTTATGTCTTCGGCGTTGTCCCAATGTTCCTCGTACCACTCCTGGAGCACGCTCACCGGCGTTCCGGCGATCTGGACATTCAACTCGACGTTTTCCGTGATGCCCGGCAACGTGAGGTTCGAGGAGCCGACCAGGGCGAAGGAGCCCACGACTTCTTGCCGGGCGTGGGTGATGTACGTCTTGGCGTGGAACTTGTCCTTCTTGTAGACGCGGCACTTGATCTTGCCCGAGCGGATCGCCTCCACGATGGCAGGGACACCCGTGAGGAAGTCGTTTTTCTCCTTCTCGGCTTCCAGGCTGTCGTCCAGCCGCGACTTGACCTGCTCGACTCCCTCTGCGAAAGCCTTCTTGGTGCGGCGCGAAACCTCGTCGCCCATCAGGATGCGAATCGCATCGACCTTCTGCCACTCGTCCTTCAGGCCCAGCAGCCCGCCGATCTCAAAGTAGCCCGTGGCCACGTCGATAGCCTTGGAAAGCCCACACCAGTCGTGCAGATAGCGCTGGACCTTCCAGTCGTCGTCGCTGTTATCGACGATGAACAGTTCACTGCCGGTCTTGCTTGTGCGTTTGGGCATTTTGGCAGGTCTCCAACGCCACGTTCAGCGAAGCCCGATTTTACCCCCACCGGGGTGTATCCGCAATCATCCAGGCATCCACAAATCCTGCCCTCCTGCAGGGTTAGTTCAGGTTGGGGAAAGCCGGCAAGTAGTGCCGGCCCAACCTCGACTTCGGCAACCATGCCAGTCTACCGGAGTGCAGGGCTGAACCATGACCAACCCCGATGGATTTTTGGAGAGTGGAAAGATAGCGTATGGGGCCTGCTGGCAACGGAATTGGCCGCGCTTGACGCTTCGCTCTTGCGGACCAACCCCCTGAATGACCAAGTGTCGCAGTTTCGCGCGCTTCACAACACCGCCCCCAAGGCCATTGGCGGGGAAGAGGCCGCCAGCTATCACGAAATGGGTCGGAATCTTGCCCGCGGTCTGCTCATGGACATCCGCTTCACGTTCAAGCTGTGGCGCGAACTTGAACCCCCTTGGGAGCCGATGCCGGACGCCAATGCACTGGCCGCGAACGGCCCCAAAGTAGTCGCCCTGTTGCGGAAGTGGGCACCCCGATTCAAGCGAAGTCGCCGACT
>JBEKCP010000299.1:0-7465 GCA_050014815.1 Thermoguttaceae bacterium
CTACTGTTACGACGCGGCGACCGGCAAGAAACTCTGGGAAGACAACACTGGCAGCGACGTCAAGCCGATGGTTGCCATCAAGGCAAAGTGCTTGCAGGATCGCAAGCTTCCCGGCGGAATGGGCAAGGCGGTTTGCCCGGTGGTGGCGGGCGGCGTGCTGATCGTGCCGCAGTACGGCAAAGGAGGCGACATTCCGCTGCGCGGCATGGACGTTGAGACCGGCAAAACCTTGTGGGAGACGGCAGACCCTGTGACGGGACCAGAGGCCACGCCGGCGGTCTGGACGTACCAGGGCAAGCAATACCTGGTGGCGGGGAATCTCAAGGGCGAACTGCGGATGATTGACCCGACCCATGGAAAGGCATTGTGGAAGGTGACTGATCTTCCTCCACTTCACTGCGCGCTGACCACTTCAGCGAAACATGTGTTTGTGCTGGTGAATTCCAGAACCACGAAAGGAGAGGGCCGCCACATACAACAATATGTACGGACCTGTGCGTACAGAATCACCCCGGAAAAGGCGGAACGCGCATGGGAAGCGCCGGACGAACCGCCATTTCTCATCGAGAACTGGAAAGACACCTGCTCGATGCGCAAGGTTCTCGTGCGCGATGGACTCGTCTTCAACACCAATACCAGTCTGTATATGAGCGTGTTGAAGGAGGAAACGGGAGAACCCGTTTACACCGGGTCGGGAGGCTGGAATCCCGGCCGCCACTGTTGGCTCATCGAGGATCGTTTGGTCCAGATCCCAAGTCCAAGCCATCGGCAATCGGCCCATATCGAATTCTGGACTCTGGATCCGAAGGATTTCCACCAGATCGGTTCCAAATATCAGCCAGAACATGCGCGTGCCGATGGCGGGCAACTTGCCGCGGGATATGACGTGAATCTTGAACTGCCTTACGCCGATGGCTTCTTCTTCATGCGTGGTTATCGCGGCACGGTCATCTGCTACGACCTGCGGAAATAGTCGGCGAGATCGAAAGAGAAGGGAAATATGAAACGCTGCCTGTGCTTGATGGCGATCGTCGGCTGCGCCGCGGTCTCTGCCGGCGAAGAGAAGCCTTTCTGGCCGGGGCGGCTGGGCGGGCCTGGGGCCAACGGCAATCCGCAAGGTGTACCGCTCTCCAAGAGCGGCATCTTCCAATGGCACTACCCCAAGGACCAGCAGGGCCAAAGCGACGAGGTCTTCGTGGCCGCCCCCGTCGCCGCGACGGGCGACAACGTGCTCGTTCCGCTGGCGGGCGAAGAGGGCCGCCGCGGCGTGGCCTGCCTGAGTGCCGACGTGAAACAACTCGACATTCCTTCGCCCCGCTGGGTGTACAAGACGAGGAACGAAGTCTGGTCCTCCGCGGCGGCTTGCAATAACGCGGTCTTGCTGGTCGACGGCCGGCCGGGTGATGCCGATCGCTTCCTCCACTGCATCGACATCGCGGAGGGCAAGCGGCGGTGGCGCGCCGTTGTGGCGCCCAAGGCCAGCGGCCGTTTCGCGGTCGCGCCGGGCCGCGTCTTCGTGCAAGACGCCGAAGGACAACTGACCTCTTATGACCTGGAAGGCAAGAAGCTGTGGTCGCAGCCTTGGCCCGCGATGGCAGTCGATCCGGTGGTCGTCGCCGGCATGGTGATCGTGGCGGAGGAACCTTCGGTCCTTGCGGGTCTGGATCCGGCCACGGGCCAACGGCGCTGGCGATTGTCGTTGCCGAAGGCCATTGCCATCGCGCCGGCCGTGTGGAAGGACGCCTTGTATGTGGGCACCAAGGCGGAGTTGGCGGCATACGATCTGGCCGGCGGGAAGACGGCTTCCTTGTGGAGCCGGCCCTGTGATGGCGTGGCCGGTGACATTGCGGTGAGCGACAAGTGGATCGCGCTGGTCAACGGCAAGTCGGAACTGGTGCTGCTCAAGCGGGGTGACGGCGCCGAGGCGGCGCGCAAGCCTGGCGCGTTGGTCGTGGTCGCACCCATGCTCGATAGCAGCGCCGTCCTCTACGCCACAGCCGATCAGATATGCCGCCTGCCGTTGGACAAGCCCGACGCGGAGCCCTCGCGCTGGGCCGACCTCTCCTGGCTCGGCGAGCCGGTCACGGCGATGGTATACTATCGGAATTGCCTTTACCTGGGCATGAAGGGCTGGGGGCTGGTGCGCTTCGGCGACGCCGGCCGTTGATGGTTTACCAACCCAGGTGAAGATTATGACCCCGAAACAGGAGAAATGAGCATGTCCAACCAAATCACGCGTCGCAACGTTCTTCAATCCGCCGGTGCGGCCGGCATCGGTTTTTGGCTCGCCGGCGGCGCCAGCGCCGCGCCGAGCCGCTCGCCCAACGAGCGGCTCCATATCGCGGTCGTCGGCGTGGGAGGCCGCGGTGGGAGCACCCATATCGGCATTTGCGGTAAAGGCAAGGCATCCGATCGGCAGCTCATCGCTATCTGTGACTGCGACCGCCGCAAAGTGGCCGCCAAGGCCGAGCAGATGCCGGGCGTGAAGACCTATACGGACTTCCGCCGGATGTTCGACGAGTTGGGAAAGGACCTGGACGCGATCACCGTGGCCACCGCGCCCGACAACAACCACGCCAATCCGGCCCTTTGGGCGATGACGCGCGGCAAGCACGTTTACCTCGAAAAGCCCATGGCGATGACCGTCGGGGAGTGCCGCTGGCTGGCGAAAGTCGCCCGCGAGAACAAGGTGATCACGCAACTGGGCAACCAGCACCACAGCGAGTACGGCTTCCGCCGCGCGGCGCAGTTGATCAAGGCGGGCATCCTCGGCAAGGTGACCGAAGCGCACTGCAACATCGAGTCCAAGACCAGTGGGCGCGTTTGGATGGATGCCGGAGAACTGGCAAAACTGCCCGGCCGGCAGGCGCGGCTGCCGCAAGGGACCGAGCCGGTGCCCGACTGGCTCGATTGGGACGCCTGGCTGGGACCGGCGAAGTTCCGGCCGTTTCACCCGGGCTGGATGTTCGGCGGGTGGCGCGAATTCTCGATCGCCTCGATCGGCAACTTTCACAACCACTGGGTCGACGCGCCTTACATGGCGCTGGACTTGAAGTACCCGGTCACGGTCGAGGCCATCGGCCGGAGGACCGACCCGCTCCTGGATGCGGCGATCAGCGTCCGCTACACGTTTGCCGCGCGGGGCGACCAACCGGCGGTCGCGGTCTACTGGCACGGCGCCGGCACCGGGCCGACGGCCGAGATGCTCGAAGGGGTCACTCGGACTTCCACCGGCAAGCAGCCCTACCAGGTGCTCTTCATCGGCGAGAAGGGCCGGATGGCGGCGGGCTTCGGCACAGAGCCGCAGTTGTTGCCGGAGGCGACCTTCAAGGACGTGAAGCTGCCGGAGCCGGAAAAGGGATCAGGCGGGCACTCCGAACTCTGGATCAAGGGCATCCGGAACAATACGCATTGCGAATGCGATTTCCACGACTATGCCCAATACCTGGGCGAAGGCGCGCCGCTGGGGCTGGTGGCGTTCTGGGCCGGCGGGAAGATCGACTGGGACGGCCCGAACATGAAGGCCACGAATTGCCCCGAGGCCGACGCCTGGCTCGCCCGCGAGTTCCGCAAGGAGTGGAAGCCGTAACGAATAAACGGAAGCGTGTCTCCTGTCGAACAAGAACCCCACAACGTAGGAGAAAGTCATGGTCCACAACCTCAGCAAGAGAACCTCGTTCGCCGCAATCCTTTGCACGGCGCTGGTCGCCGCCCTTTCGTCGCGCGCTCCGGCCGTGGGCGCCGGCGCGACGAAGCCGCCGGAGCTCAGCGACTTCCTGAACAAAGAGGCGGCCGAAAAGATCGCCGCCGCCGTACCGCAAGCCGCTACGGCCAAACCAACCAAGCCGCGCAAGGTGCTGGTGCTCACCGAATCGGCCGAATCGCTGGCCACCGCGCGGAAGAACGCCGGCCACAAGTTCGTGCCGCACACCTCCGCGCCTTCCTGTGCCAAGGCCATCGAGTTGTTGGGGCAGAAGACCGGGGCCTTCGAGGCCACGGTCGTCACCGACGCCGAAGGCTTCACCGCCGAGAACCTTGCGAAGTTCGACGCCGTCGTGTTGGCCAACGTGTATCTCGACAAGAAGCTCTACGGCGTGCCGTCGACCGGCGCGGACAAAAAGTCGGGCAAGCTCCGCCCCCAGTACCTTCAGGAAGAGGAGAAGCCCGTCTTCGCCGCCCGGCAGAAGGCCTTCGAGGACTTCGTCCGCGCGGGCAAGGGGCTGGTGGGCATTCACATCGCCGCGGCGGCCGGCATCAACTGGCCCGAATACAACGCGATCATCGGCGGGACACATTTTGGACACGCGTGGTGGGCCCATCAGACGGTGCCGGTGAAGCTCGACGACCCGCAGTCGCCGCTGTGCGCGGCCTTCGCGGGCAAGGGGTTTGAGATCAAGGACGACATCTATTACTTCTCGGCGCCCTACAGCCGCGAGAACGTCCACGTGTTGGCAAGCGTGGACACGGCCAAGGCCCCGAAGAGCATGACCGACGACCGCCCCGACGGCGACTACCCCGTCAGTTGGATCAAGCCCTACGGGCAGGGCCGCGTGTTCTATACATCGCTCGGGCACCAGGCCGAGACGTTCCAGAACGCGGCGTTTCTGAAGCACTTGCTCGACGGCGTTCAATACGCGCTGGGCGATCTGAAGGCCGACGCCTCGCCGGGTAAATCGCTGCCGCCGCGGGCCGACTTCGCGGCCATGCCGGGCTTTACGCCCCTGTTCGACGGCAAGGTTGGAGATTTGAACCTCGGCGCCCCGAAAGACTGGACGCCCAGAGATGGCGTGATCCATTGGCTGAGCGGCCCCGGGTCGTGCAGCTCGTGTGCAACCAAAAAGGCGTACGGCGACTTTGTGATGCGCGTGGACTTCCGCCTGCCGTGTACGTCCGACAGCGGCGTGTTCATCAAACGCGGTATTCAGGTCAATATCTGGGAATTCACGATGGGCTCGGGACAACTTTGGAACGTCGGGCTCCCGCCGGGGCCGGACGGCAAGCGGCAATCGACCACTCCGACCAGTTGCCAGGACCGCGCCGTCGGCGAGTGGAACGCGATGCTGATCACGGTTGACAAGAACCGCGTTACCGTTCTGGTCAACTCCATCGAGGTGATGAACGTACTGCTGCCGGAGATCAAGCCGAAGTACGAACAGCCGATCACGCTCCAGAACCACACCGAGCCCGCCGAGTTCAAGAATATCTACATCCGGCCGATCGCGGGCGGAAAGTGAAATAATGAAAAGACATCATCGAAGCATCGTTGCGGTTGTTTTTCTCGGCATCGCCCCTGCCATGGCACAGGAGACGCCGAAACCGACGATGGCGATTGTCCCCGAGGCTGGGCGGCCCGTGACTGACGTGTCGGCCGGCAATGTTGACATGGCATGCGGTGGTCTGTGCGTGGTGCTGGGGCCAATGCCGGCGGAACAACTGCTGGCGCTCACCGGCGGCGGAACATGTGTCGTGCATGCCCTGGCGCGGGATACGGCCACGCTGGAGGTCTGGCGCAACGCCTTGCGTGCCGAAGGGCCCGAGGCCGGCCTGGTTCATGCGTAACAGTGGAATGGCACAAAGCTGCCGTATCGTGACGGCCTGCTGGATATGCTGACCATCGGTGATGCCAGCGCATGGCAGGCCACGGCGCTCGATGAGAAGTCGCTTTCGCGACTGATGGCGCCGGGCGGCAAGGTCTGGGATCTCTCCGGCGGCAAGAGACAACAGATGAACCTTGCCAAAGTGGAGGGGTTGGGAACCTGGCCCAACAGTCATGTTCGGCACACCAGGATGTTCATTGGGAATGACCGTTTATTGAAACCGCCGTTCGAACTGCGGTGGAGCGATGGTCCGCTTTGGCGCACGGATATGGGCGCATACTTTGCGATCGCGGTGGGGGATGGACGCTTGGTGGCGCGCGTGCCGAACAAACTGCTCTGTTTCGAGGCCGCCAGCGGTCGTGAACTCTGGAGCGCGCCGTTGGACAAATCGGGTCCGCGCGATGCTGGCGGGCCGCTGGTGTGGGCGCGAGGCGTGGTCGTGATGACGACGAAGGTCGTCAGTCAACTGGAGATTCGCCGCGTGACGGATGGCTCTGTGGTCTTCAAGGTCGATGCATCGCGTGACTGGTTGATTTCCGACGACGCGATTGCGGTCCTTCTTGAAAAGGAGTTGCGCTGTCTGGCACTGGACGGAAGCGTTCGTTGGACCGCGACCTTGAAGGACGGGTAACCTCCGACATGGGACTGGAAAAGACGGGGTGTCTGTTGGGCGACTTTGTCCCCGGACCACCGCCCGATCCGGCGCGCAGCATCCTGGTGTTGGGTCTTCAGACGGCGCTGAAGAACAAGAGCCCGATGACCGTGCGCATGGCGCTGTCGGACCACGGAGAGAACCATGGTTCCGCGGTGGTGCCGGGGCTCAATCATCAGCCGCACGGCGTGGACGGTTCCCGGCTCAAGGTGTCGGCCGATGCGATCAAGGGCCCGATCACCGTCTCCTTCCGGCGCGACTGCTACTGGCACTTCGATCCGTTCACCAACGAGTACGAAATCGATGCGAAAGTCCTGGGCGCGGAGGTGGTCGGGACGTACAAGGGCGTTGACCGCGGCGTCCCGGTCGGCGGGAACATCGCCGGCGAACTCCGGCCCAAGCAAGCGCCGGTGTTGAAGCCTGATCTCTCCAACCTGGCGTCTGTGGACCTATCGCTCCGCTGGTCTGTCGGCAAGCCGCACTGCGACCTGAAGTTGACCTACGGCCGCGGGACGCTGCAACGCGCCGAGGCGTCATACGGGCAGAACGCGCCCAAGGCCCCGTCACGTTTCGACCGCGTGGACGTGAAGATCGTGGACGATCACCTCTCCGGAGTCGTCGAACTCACCGCCAACCTCGAGGGGACGGAGGAGAAGTTCTTGTACGCCTTCAGCGCGATCATCGAGGGCACCGGCATCTCGTCGGGGTATTGGAGCGGGGAGCGGGCGGGCAAAGGGATCTACACGAAGAGCAGCAAGATGTTCGGCAAAGTGACCGTCGCCGCGGAGGAGGTCTCCGAGGCCAAGACGGAAGCGAAGCAAGAAGAGCCGCCGAAGTGAAGAGGCGGTTCATACCGGTGGAACCAATCAGTCTTGCCATAGACATTCAACAGAACACACGGGGGCCATTATGTTCCGTGTCGTCATCTCAATCTTGGTCTCCGTCAGCGTCGCGATGTGCGCTCTCCATGGCATTGGCGCCGAAACGGAGCAGCCTGCGCCGACCATCGTGCCGGCTGGCGCGGGGGTGGTGGCCGTCGTCGATGCCAGTGGCGTCAGTGACCCCGTTGGCTTGTGCCAAGGCGGACGGCGTCTGGCGCATGTGTTGGCGGATCGAGACGTCGCCCGCGATCGCCTGCGGAAGACGTAAGCGTCAAAGAATCAGCATCGGCCAGCGCAGCCCCGCCCCGATCCCGGGCCGACTTACGCGACAATCC
>JBEKCP010000300.1:0-11208 GCA_050014815.1 Thermoguttaceae bacterium
GTCGATGACGGCGGCGGCGGTGTCGGCCTCGATCGTGCGGTAGCCGGCGGAGCCCAGCCAGCGGGAGACCAGCCCTCGCATCGTAGGCTGGTTGTCGACAACCAGTACGGTTGCGGCTGCTTCTGGGGCGACGGGGCTGGGGAGTTCGTTGGACATGCGCGACTCTGTCAAGCGTTGGCTCTGTCAAAACTACGTTATGGAACGCTGAGAAGCCGGCCTTTCTGTTGGTGTTTGCCTTCAGGAATACCCGGCCGGCCGGGGCAATTGTAGGGTCTGCACCGGCCCTGCCGACGGCGCCGTTTGGGGCGGCGGAATGGACTTTTTGCCCGCGGCCGCTACAATACGTCCTTTCCCTACTACTAGAAGGGGACCGTCCCATTTTCGGCCTGTCCGTTCGGACAGTCGGACGAAAATTGGGACCGTCCCCGCGATGCCGGAGCGCTCCCATGCGACGGATCCTCGTCACCAGTGCGTTGCCCTACGCCAACGGCCCGATCCATCTTGGCCACCTGGTGGAGTACCTCCAGACCGACATTTGGGTCCGCTTCCAGAAACTGCGGGGGAACCGCTGCATCTATGTCTGTGCCGACGACACGCACGGCACGGCCATCATGATCCGCGCCCGGCAGGAAGGGATTCCCGAGGAGGATCTGATCGCCCGGATGCAGACGGCCCACCTGGCCGACTTCCAGGGCTTCCAGATCGAGTTCGACAACTACGGCAGCACCCACAGCCCGGAAAACCGCGGCTACTGCGAAGAAATCTGGGCGGCGCTGGGCCGCGCCGGCCTGGTCAGCCGGCAGGAGGTGACGCAATTGTACGACCCGGCGGCGGGCACGTTCCTGGCCGACAGGTTCGTCCGGGGGACCTGCCCCAAGTGCAAGGCCACGGACCAGTACGGCGACAGTTGCGACCGTTGCGGCTGCCACTACAGCCCGACCGACCTGATCGACCCGGTGAGCACCCTCACCGGCGCGAAGCCGGAAATCCGCACGGCGGGCCATCTGTTCGTGAACATCGAGCGGATGCACGCCTTCCTGGCCGACTGGATCGTCGCCGGGACGATGCAGCCCGAGATGGCCAACTACCTCAAGGGCCACTTCCTCAACGAGCCGCTGCGGGACTGGGACGTCTCCCGGCCGGCGCCGTACTTCGGGTTCGAAATACCCGACAGTCCGGGCGACTACTGGTACGTCTGGTTCGACGCCCCGATCGGATACCTGGCCTCGACCCGGCAGTGGTGCGACGCCCACGGCGAGGACTTCCAAGCCTGGTGGCGGGGCCCCGAGACCGAAATCCATCACTTCATCGGCAAGGACATCACGTACTTCCACACGCTGTTCTGGCCGGCGATGCTCAAGACGGCCGGGTTCAGCCTGCCGCGGAAAGTCCACATCCACGGGTTCCTGACGGTCAACGGCGAGAAGATGTCGAAGTCGAAGGGGACGTTCATCCAGGCCTCGACGTACCTCGCGCACCTCGACCCGGCCTACCTGCGGTACTACTACGCCTCGAAGTTGACCTCCGGCGTGGAGGATCTGGATTTGAACTTCGACGAGTTCGTGGCCAAGGTCAACGCCGACATGGTGGGCAACATCGTGAACCTGGCCAGCCGGACGGCGAAGTTCGCCGAGAAAACCGGCCTGGCGGCGGCCTATCCGGACGACGGCGGACTCTTTGCCCAGGCGGCCGCGGACGGCCAGCCCGTTGCCGAGGCCTACGAGGCGGGCGAGTTCGCCCGCGCCATGCGGCTGGTGCTGGCGGCCGGCGATCGGGCCAACAAGTTCGTCGAGCAAAACGCCCCCTGGAACCTCCGCAGGCCCGACCAGGCCGAGCGTTTGCGGGACGTGTGTACCATCGGGCTGAACCTCTTCCGGCAATTGGCCGTCTACCTGGCCCCCGCGGTGCCCGAAATGGCCCGGCAGACCGGCGATCTGCTGGGCGATCCGATCACCCGCTGGGAGCAGTCGCAGACGCCGCTCTTGGGCCGGCCGGTCGGGCGATTCCAGCACCTGATGCAGCGGGTCGATCGCAAGAAGATAGATGCCGTGCTGGCTGACAGCACGGAAGCGGAATCGCCCGCTGCGGCGGCCCCGCAGGACAGCGACGCCCCGCTCGTGGCCGAGCCCCTGGCCCCGGAAATCACGATCGACGAGTTCGTCAAGGCGGACTTGCGGGTCTGCCGCGTCCTGGCCGCCGAGGAGGTCGCGGAAGCCAAGAAACTCCTCAAGCTCACGCTCAGTCTCGGCGGCAACCATCGCCGCACGGTCTTTGCCGGCATCAAGGGCTACTACCAGCCCGAGCAGCTCGTCGGCCGGTTGTTGCTCTGCGTGGCCAATCTCCAGCCGAGGAAGATGAAGTTCGGCCTGAGCGAGGGAATGATCCTTGCCGCCGGGAGCGAAGGCGAGGTCCACCTGTTGCTCGTCGACGACGGCGCCAAGCCGGGGCAACGGGTTCACTAATACACTAGCCGCGGATGAATATCCGCGCGGATATTCATCCGCGGCTATGGGGGATGAACATGCCCGTTTACCTCTTCACGTTTCACGCGTATCGCTCCTGGATGCCGGATCGGCCGCAGGGGTACGTCCGCCCCGGACAAGGCGTGCTGCCTCAGGACCCGAAAATGTCCCAACACTACGCCCGCCGGGCCAAGCACGATGAAGTCCGGTTCGACGCAACCCAACGCTGGCGGCTCGTCGACGAGGCCGGCGAAGTCTGCGCTCGGCAAGGATGGGAGATCTACGAGGCGACCGCGACGAGAAGTCACACCCATCTGCTGGTCGGGTGGCGGACCGACGCGAAATGGAAGGATGTGTCGAACCGGCTCAAACGGCGGTTGGGTTACGCGCTAAGCATGCTGGCGAATCGACCCGGCCCCTGGTTTTCGCGTGGCAGCAGCCGGAAACGCGTGCGCGACCGGGAGCACTTCGAGCACCTGTTGCAGACGTACTTGCCGAAGCACGGGCCGATCTGCTGGAGTCGGCGAAAGGAGCCCCGTTAGCCGCGGATGAATATCCGCGCGGATATTCATCCGCGGCTATCGGATATTCATCCGCGGCTATTGGCTATTAGAAATCCGCGCTGCCGGGTGTGCGGGGGAAGGGGATCACGTCGCGGATGTTGGCCATCCCCGTAATGAACAACAGCACCCGCTCGACCCCCAACCCGAAGCCCGAGTGCGGCACCGTCCCGTAGCGGCGGAGATCGCGGTACCACCAGTAGCTTTCCGGGTCGAGGCCCTGCTCGCGCAGCCGGCCGTCGAGCACGTCGAGCCGCTCCTCGCGCTGGCTGCCGCCGATGATCTCGCCCACCTTGGGCACCAGGACGTCCATCGCCCGGACCGTCCGAGAGTCGTCGTTGAGCCGCATGTAGAAGGGCTTGATCGCTCGCGGGTAATCGTGCAGGATCACCGGCGACTGGAAGTGGGTCTCGGTCAGGTAACGCTCGTGCTCGGCCTGGAGGTCGCGGCCCCACTCGACCGGAAACTCGAACTCGCGACCGGAGGCCTTCAGAATGTCGATCGCCTCGGTGTACGGCAAGCGGACGAAGCGGCTTTCCAGGACGTGCCGCAGCGTGTCGATCGCCGTGGGGTCGATCCGCTGGCGGAAGAACTCCATGTCCTCCACCCCGCGCGACAGCACGTCGCCGGCGATCCGCTTGAGGAACCGCTCGGCCAGGTCCATGTTGTCCGCCAGGTCGAAGAAGGCCATCTCCGGCTCGACCATCCAGAACTCGGCCAGGTGGCGGGTCGTGTTGGAGTTCTCCGCGCGGAAGGTCGGCCCGAACGTGTAGCACTTGCCCAGCGAACAGGCGAACGTCTCGGCCTCCAACTGGCCGCTGACAGAGAGGAACGTGGGGCGCTGGAAGAAGTCCCGCGTGAAATCGGCCACGGGGACCGTCCCGGTTTTCGCCACGGGGACTGTCCCGGTTTTCGCCACGGGGACTGTCCCAGTTTTCGCCTGAGCGAAAACGGGACTGTCCCCTTCGCGCCCCCCTTTTCCCACGGGGTCGAGCGTCGTGACGCGGAACATGGCCCCCGCCCCCTCGCAGTCGCTAGCCGTGATGATCGGCGTGTGGACGTAGAGGAACCCCTCCTCCTGAAAGAATTCGTGGATCGAGCGGCAGACGCAGTTCCGCACCCGGGCGACCGCCCCGAAGGTGTTCGTCCGCGGCCGCAGGTGGGCGATCGTCCGCAGGAACTCCAGCGAGTGGTGCTTCTTCTGGAGCGGATACGTCTCGGGGTCGGCCCAGCCGTGGACGACGACGCTCCGGGCGGCCAGCTCGGTGGCCTGTCCCTTGCCGGGCGATGCCCGGACCAGGCCCTCGACCGAGACGCTGCACCCGGCCGTCAGCCGCTTGATTTCCGACTCGTAGTTTGCCAGCGAGGCCTCGGCCACGACCTGGAGGTTGCCCTGGCAGGAGCCGTCGCTGAGTTCCAGGAAGCTGAAGTTGGCCTTCGAGTCCCGCCGGGTGCGGATCCAGCCCCGGACCAAAACCTCGCTGCCGACGGCTTCGGGCCGCCGGGCCTCGCAGACGGTGAGTTTTCGCATGACCTTGACTCCAACCGGGCTTCGGCCTTCTTCACGGCGTTGCGGAAACGAGTTTGCCAAGTTCTTCTTCCAACTGCTCGATTTCCGAAGCGCGGTCCGTCGAAGTCAGGCGCGTCACCAGCTCCAGGATGCGTTTGGCAGTGCGCTTTGCGGGCATCGGAATCGGCACCTCGCGGAGGCAGGCCTCTGTCACCTGGTAGAACCCCTTCGGCGTAGGGCGCCGCCCTGAGAGCAAACGTTCGTTGGCCCGTTCGCTGTTGAGAAACGCCAAGCAGTACTTCAAAACGTCCTCCAACGAAACGTCCCTCGCGACAGCCTCGCGAAGCTTCCTCCGCAAATCCATGTACTCAACGCTAGTGCTCGATGTTGGTTGGAGATAGAGGCACGCGTCGTCGGACAAATACCCGATGTCGTCCAAAGAGAAGCGAACCGCTTTAAGCAACCGAGGCGAGAGGATTCGCATCCTCGACAACATCCGTCTTGGATCGCGCGGCCGGTGGTATTCGTACCAATGCTTGCCGGCATGGGTGAATCGCTTCTTCTCGAAAACCCGGCCCTCCAGCCGGTCGTAGTGCTCGACAAGGTATCGGGCCACCGCCGGGTACTTCACCAGTCCCAGCGCGATGCGGTGGTCCAGAAGTTGCCTTGCGGTAGTTCGGTTCACCCCTCCGCGACGGACAATCCCGGCTTCGTGGGCATCGACTTGTCTCTCGAAGTCGAGCGCATGGCGAAGATCCAGACGGCGAACCACCTCGCGAAGTCTTGGATCGGCAATCTCGTCCGGTCTTAGCGTGAATGCGGGAACGACAGTGCGTCCCGAGACAGTGTAGGGATACAGCAGAACCCGGCCTTCCCACGCAACAGACCACTTTTGAGCCTCTTTGCTCTTGATTGCCCTGCGGAGCAGGGCCGCTTCAAGCCGCAACTCCGTCGCTCGTTGCTGGGAAATGAGAAACACGTCGAGGCAGCCGCCGGGTGTCACGCCCTGACGGGTATCCAGAACGTCGGCGGCGGTCGGTGCGCCCGATTCCGATTGCGCGGCCGTATCTACCGGCGACAGATTCCAACGGTCCTTTACGGAATCCGCCAAGCTACGAATTTTGACGCGGGCCGAGCGCGCGAACCCGACCGAGGCCGTCCGACGCCCTTTGGCTACCCGCCCGATCGCATCCCGGATCGTAGCGACGACTCTTTCCCGACGGGTCGCTTCGTCAAGCCCAGCCAGGTCCGTCGGCGAGGTGGAGAGCACCGTAACGCAGTTGCCCTCGGGATTCGTTTTGCCCGCGGCATCCGCCACGGTCACGCAAGGCGTGTTCATCGCATGAAAAAAGAGTTGGCCGAATGGATTCAGGTCGATGAGGTAGTGGACTTGCGCCTTTGAAACCAGGAGCCGCCGCAGGCCGGCGGCCCACGCCTTGTCGAGGAAAGTGCTCTGGGTTACCAACCCGAAGCGGCCGCCCGGCTTCAGGATTTGCAGCGCGCGCTCGACAAACAGCCCGTACACGTCGTATTTTCCTCGGGCAGCCGCCGGATACTCCACGGCGAATCGCCCTTTCTTTGCCCGATCATAGACCGGGGCGAGCGGCCCCTTCAGGACACCGCCCCAGGGAGGGTTTCCAAAAACGCGGTCAAAACGCTTCTTGAGCATCTCCCGGTAGCGGTGGAACGATTCCTCCGTAAGCTGAACGCGCGCGTTGAGCTTGGTGAAAAGGTCGGGGGCGATCAGGTCCTTGTCGTGCTTTTCGAGCGAATCGGACGAGAATACCTGGAGGTCGAGTGAATAGGCGGGATTCTTCTCACGCGCTCTGACATACATCGGCATCAAAAGGAAGAGGACGTTGACCGTTGTCAGAAATGCCGCAAATGGGTGCAGATCGACGGCATGCAACCTCTCCGAGACAAGATTCAGCGTGATTTCCGCCTTCTTCCAGTCGGCAAGCCCCCGCTTGTGCAGGCTCGCGTGGCAAGGCAGGTCCATTTCAAGGTGCCGCAACAGTCGCGCCAGCGCATTGGCGACGAACGCGCCGCTGCCGCACGCCGGGTCGATGAACGAGAGTTGGCACAACCCCTCCTGATCGGCGACGTACCCCGCAAGGTCCAGAACGAGGTCGATCAATTCATCCGGCGTGTAAAATCCTCCCAGCTTTTGCCGCTCTTCATCGGGAAGGTAGTGCTGGTAGACGTTCCGCCACACATCCACGTCGACCTGTCCGAAAAAGTAGCCGTTCAGGATGCGCAGAAGCCGCTGGGCCGCACGCTCGAACTCCCGATCCATGCCCCCCAACCATGCCAGTTGGTCCCGCGCAAGGACTGCCCGCTTGTCATGCCGCACTTGCCACCAGTCGAACTCGCCGAGTTCATACACTGCGGGAAGGAATCGCCGCATGCCGTCTTGAACCCGAAACAGGAGGTCGGTAGCCGGCCCGGGCGCGTCGAGCAGTGGGGAGAGAGGCGCCAGGAGGGATCTCTCCATCTCTTCGCCGGAGAGCACTCGGGGAAAGGCCGTCTGGTCTTCGTCGATGCGATAGAGTAGTGCCCGCGCAAGAATCACGTGCGCCGATTGGGCGCAGAGCTTCTTGGCCGCCTCGGAGAACGCCGGCCAAATGGCCTCGCCCACCGCGGCCGGATCGGCCCGCTCGGCTTCGGACAATACGGCGATCCTGTCGGCGGCGGCCACCGCGGCTGCCCCGCTGAATCCAAGGTCGTCAACGGCCCGCGCAATCTCTGGCGTGGTGACTTCGCTCTCGGCGAACTGCTGGGAAAGCCGTTGGGCGGCCTGTCCCGGCGAGACGATGAGGCACTTGTCGCACCAAAGGTCAAACAGATTCAGCGCGATCCCGCGCACCTGCTCCCCCGCCCTGCGATCGTGAAAGCCGGAAAGAACCGCCTCCAGATGAAAGGTTGTCTTTGACGACGCGATGCCGCGCCTTGCGCGGCGCCGTTTGGAAATACCGGTAGGCCGCCAGCGGCGCGAAAAAACCTTCCGCCTCCTCCGGCATAGCAACAGCCAGGTCAAACGTGAACCGCGACTGGATTTCAAGGACGCCTGTGGGCGAAAAGATGTCAAGGCGCTCCCACTCATTGCCGTTGGTGAAATAGGCATAACGCAGCGTCCCGAAGCCCGACAGCCGGCCCTCGAAATCGTCGCGTTCCTTCTGGCCGGCTCGGTGATAGGGCGTTTTCGTCTCGATGGTTGCAATGGGAAAACCATCGGCATCTTGCAGCAGGATGTCGAAACGTTCGCCAACAACAACCCTGTCCACCGGCCAGTCAAGGATGGTGGAAAGAAGATCGCTTACCAGCCAGGCGCGAAATTGCCGCTCCCCCCCCTCTCCGGGGTAGCCGAGCCGAACCCCGGATTCTTCACAGCGGCGAAGAATCGTGGACAGCGCGCCAAGGATGGCGTGCCCAAGACTGGCAGCATCGTCGGGGAATGTCTTGTCGGCCATGTTCTGTTCATTCCAGTACTTTTTCCGCCAGCCAGCGCTCGGCGTCGAGCGCGGCCATGCAGCCGCTGCCGGCGGCCGTCACCGCCTGGCGGTAATAGTCGTCGGCCACGTCGCCGGCCGCGAAAACGCCCGCCACGCTCGTGTGCGTCCGCGGCAGGCGGGTCCAGCGGATGTACTTCTTGTCGGTCAACTCGAGCTTGCCCTGCAAGAAGGCCGTATTGGGCGTATGGCCGACGGCCACAAAGAAGCCGGATATCTCGACTTCCAGCGGAGGCTGCCCCGCGGTGCTCGCCAGGCGGACGCCCGTCACGCCCGCGCGGTCGTTGCCCAGCACCTCCTCGACCGTGCGGTTCCAAAGCACTTCGACCTTGGGATTGGCCAGCAGCCGCTCGGCCATGATTTTCGACGCCCGCAACTGGTCGCGGCGGTGGACCAGGTAGAGCTTGCTGGCGAACTTGCTCAGGTAGTTGGCCTCCTCGACGGCGGAGTCGCCGCCGCCGACGACGGCCAGCGGGCGGTTGCGGAACCGCGGCAACGCCCCGTCGCACACCGCGCAGGCGCTGACGCCGCGGTTCTTGAACCGGTCCTCCGAGGGCAGGCCCAGGTAGTTGGCCCGGGCCCCGGTCGCCACGATCACCGAAAGGGCCTCGTAGGTCTTGCCGTCGGAGGCGGTGAGCTTAAACGGATGGGTCTCGAAGTCCACATCGAGGACATCCTCGGTGACGATCCGGGTGGCGAAGTTGACTGCCTGCTGCCGCATCAGTTCCATCAGCTCGGGCCCGCTGGGGCCATGCTTGCTGTGCGGGGGCAGCGTTGCCCTCTTTTCGGGGGGCATCGCGCTTTCGAGATAGGTCTCCAGGTTGCCGGCGGGGAAGCCGGGGAAGTTCTCGATCTCCGTCGTCAGCGACAGTTGGCCCAACGGAAGGGTCCCGGCCAGCCGGTTCTCGTCCGTAACGGCCCCCTCGAAGACCAGGGGGGCAAGTTCGGCCCTGGCCGCGTAGATCGCGGCCGTCCAGGCGGCGGGGCCGCTGCCGATAATGATGACTTTCTCGGGCATGGGGAGTACTTCCATAAGCCCGCGACCGGCGGTCGCGGCTTTGTGACACAATCGACACATTATAGCGCCTCCGTCGCGTGCCGCCTACCTCCGATTGCGAGGAGTCCGCGTTTGCCGTAAGATTTCTGATATACGCTTGCGGCTTCGCAACTGGATTTCAGGCAGACCGTGAATTCACTCGTACTGGTGATCGCCGCCTTGGCGGCGTTCTTGGTGGCCTATCGGTACTACGGGGCGTTCCTGGCGGCCCGGGTGGCGGTCCTGAACGACGCCAACATCACCCCCGCCCACCGTTTGCGCGACAACGTGGACTATCACCCGACGCGGCGGCTGGTGCTCTTCGGGGTGCATTTTGCCGCGATCGCGGGTCCGGGACCGCTGGTTGGCCCCGTCCTGGCTTCGCAGTGGGGCTATTTCCCCGGCTTTGCCTGGATCGTGATTGGGGCCTGCCTGGCCGGCGGCGTCCACGACTTCGTGGTGCTCCTGGCCTCCGTGCGAAACAATGGCCTCTCGCTGCCGAAGATCGCCCGAAACCTGCTGGGGCCCGTCTCCGGTTTCACGACGACGCTGGCCACCCTTTTCATCATCGTGGCCACCCTGGCCGGCGTGGCGAAGGTGGTCGTGATCGCCCTGAGCGAGAGTTCGTGGGGCATGTTCACCATCGTAGTCACGATCCCCGCCGCCCTGTTGACCGGCCTGTGGATGAACAAGATTCGTCCCGGACGGGTGGCCGAGGCCTCGCTGATCGGAGTGAGCCTCGTGCTGCTGGGGGTGCTCCTGGGAAAGCCGTTCGGCGACTCGCCGCTCGGCCCGTATCTGGTCTTCACGCAGCCGCAACTTTCGGTCATCCTGCCGGTCTATGCGGCAATCGCCTCGATCCTGCCGGTCTGGATCTTGTTGTGCCCGCGGGACTACCTGAGCTCCTACATGAAGATCGGCGTGATCATCGTGCTGGCCGTCGGGATCTTCGTGGCCCATCCCGACATCAAGATGCCGTCAACGACGCCTTTCATCAGCGGCGGCGGGCCGGTCGTGCCCGGCTCCGTCTGGCCGTTCGTCTGCATCGTGATCATGTGTGGGGCGCTCTCCGGGTTTCACGCGCTGGTGGGCTCGGGCACGACGCCCAAGATGCTCGACCGCGAGTCGGACATCCGGCCCATCGGCTACGGGGCCAGGCTGCGGGAAGGCTTCGTCTCGATCACGGCCCTCGTGGCGGCTTGTGCCCTGGAACCGGGCGATTACTTCAAGATCAACATCGACCCCGCCAAGTACGAAGCGGTGGTCCGCTCGGTCAAGTCCCAGCCGGGACTCGACATGGCCCCCAAGGAATTCGACTGGCTCCAGGAGGCCAGCGGCGAAAAGAACCTGGCGGGCAAGACCGGCGGGGCGGTCACCCTCGCCATCGGCATGGCCAAGGTCTTCTCCAGCCTGCCCGGAATGAGACAGTTGATGGGCTACTGGTATCATTTCGTCATCATGTTCGAGGCCCTGTTCATCTTGACCCTGCTGGAGACGGGCACCCGCGTGGCACGGTTCATCTTCCAGGAGACCGCCGAGCAGCTCTTCCCCGGGAAATCCGCCGGCCACGAGCCGAACTGGGCCCTGAACATCTCCATGAGCCTGCTGGTATGCCTGCTTTGGGGCTACCTGCTCTACTCCGGGAACATCTCGAATCTTTGGCGGATGATGGGCATCGCCAACCAACTCCTGGCCACGATCGCGCTGGCGGTGGGCACGACCTATCTCCTGAAATGCGCCCCGCGGCGGATCTACGCCCTGTGTACCGGGGGGCCGCTGATCTTTGTCGTAGCCACGGTCTTCTGGGCCGGGATCGAGAGCATTCGAAGCTGGCTCGATGAACTCCAGGGCCTCGAGCCCGGCGCCCCGGACGCCTTCTACCTGAAGCTCATGTGTACCCTGGCGGGCATCATGCTGGTGCTTTCGGGGCTGGTGATCCTGGACGCCGTGCGGAGCTGGTACGGCTTGTTGCGGTCGGCCCCGCGGCAGGTCGAGGAATTCGCAGCAAGCCGCCTGCCTTGACGGGACGGAGAAGGAGCGTCTTTGTGAGCTGGAAGCACATCTTCGCCCGGAAGGACCTGGAAACGCTGCTGGCCGAAGCGGCCGGCGAGCACCGGCTGCACCGCGTGCT
>JBEKCP010000301.1:0-7428 GCA_050014815.1 Thermoguttaceae bacterium
GGAACCTCCAAACGACGGTGAAGACCGCCGAGCAATTCGGCCTGGACCTCGTCACGTTCCATGCCGGGTTCGTGCCGCACGACCCGAAGGACCCCACGCTGGCGAAGCTCCTTGATCGGGTGGGCAGGGTGGCCCGGCTGTTTGCGGCCGCGGGCGTTACGCTGGCCTTCGAGACCGGCCAGGAGAGCGGCCCGGCCCTGAAGGCGTTCCTCGAACAGCTCGGCGAGCCCAGCGTGGCCGTGAACTTCGACCCCGCCAACATGATCCTCTACCGGAGCGGCGACCCGCTCGAGGCATTGCGGCTGGTCGGCCCCTGGGTCCGAGGCTGCCACCTGAAGGACGCGGTGGCGGCGAAGGTATACGGTACCTGGGGCAATGAAGTTCCCGTCGGCACCGGTCAGGTGGACTGGCCGGACCTGTTCCGAACGATGCTGGCAATTGACTTTCCCGGCTGGTTCTGCTTCGAGCGGGAGAGCGGCGACCGCCGTGTGGAGGACATCGCGGCGGGACGGCTCTTCGTCGAGCGATTGTTACGAGCGTGAACGGGGGCTCAACTTGGTCCCCCTCTCCCTCCGGGAGAGGGCCGGGGTGAGGGGGAGGTGAGTTTGTTGCGGAGACTGGAGACATAGAATCCTCAGCGATTCACCCTCACCCTCGGGCACCGTGCGCAGCATGGTCGCTCCCGGAGGGAGAGGGGACCTTGAATTCACGCTTTGCATAACGCCAGTGAATGACCATGGACGCGATCAACGTTGCGGTTGTCGGGCTCGGTTTCATGGGCAGGACGCACGTCCGGGCCTGGCGAGAAGTCCCCGGTACACGCATCGCCGCAATCTGCGATGCCGTGCGGCTGCCGCTGGACGGCGATTTGTCGGGCCCGAGCGGCAATTACGGGCCCGGCGGTGGGCCGCTGCGGCTGGACATGACCGAGGTGAAGGCCACCAGGAACCTCGGGGACCTGTTGGCCGATCCGGCCATCGACCTGATCGACCTGTGCGTGCCGACGGCGGCGCACAGCGAGGCGGCCGTTACCGCGCTTGGGGCGGGCAAGCACGTCGTCTGCGAAAAACCGCTCGCGCGGACCTCCGCGCTGGCCCGCAAGATCGTCGAAGCGGCACAGTCCGCCAAAGGCCTCTTCATGCCCGCCATGTGCCTCAGGTTCTGGCCGCAGTGGCTCTGGGTGAAGGAGGCCGTGGACGAGGGGCGGTACGGCCGCGCGCTGGCGGCCCGCTTCCGCCGCGCGTCAGAGCCGCCCGGCTGGTCGAAGGACTTCCTGGACGGGGCGAAATCCGGGGGCGCGCTCTTGGACCTGCACATCCACGACGCCGACTTCGTGCAATTCTGTTTCGGCCGGCCTCGCGCGGTCTTCGCCACGGGCTTCACGCTCCTGAGCGGCGCGATCGACTACGTATCGGCCATCTATCAGGTCGCCGGCGGCGCGAGCGTGACGGCCGAGGGCACCTGGGTAATGACCGAAGGCCATGGTTTCAACATGGCCTACACCTTCATCTTCGAGCGCGCCACGGTGGACTACGATCTGGCGCGCGGGGCCAAGGCGCTGCGGCTGTTCGAGAAGGGCCGGGAGCCCCGGACCATCTCGTTGGAAGGCCCCGACGGCTACACCGCCGAACTCTCTCACATGGTCGAGAGCATCCGTGCGGGCCGTGGGCCGAGCGTGGTGACTGCCGGCGACGGCCTCGGCGCCGTGGAAATATGCGAAGCGGAGGAAGAGTCCGTCCGGACCGGGCAAATCGTCCGCCTGGGACCGCACGGATGAAGACGTACACGCCATGAAACGCGTCATTCTCGTCCCTGTCATCCACAACGCGGCCGATCTCGGCTCGCTGGCCGACTCCGTTCGGGGCCATTATCTCCGGCGCTTCGGCCCCTCGGTCTGGAAGGAGCGGGAGCGGGCCCTCGAAAGGCTCTGGGGCGACATCCGCCGGGCCATCGCGGCGATGCGGCTCGATTACGGCAAGGTGCGGATTTACCAGGACGGATTGCCCGTCTGCGGCCGCGAAGAACAGATCTCCCGGGAACTCGCGGGGGCCGGCAGCCTCAACCACCAGCTCGTGCTGGAGCTGGTGCGGCAAGGGGCTGCCCTGATGGGCACGGAAGACCCGCAGCTCCTGATCCGCGAGTATCAGTTGCAGCGCCGGCGGCTTGGCGATACGGCGGGCAATGCCGGCGCGGGCCACTTGCCCGGCGCGGGCCACTTGCCCGGCGAGCGCCAATCGCCCGGCGAGGCAGAGGACCTTTTGGCGGCGCGAGATCGCTTCATCACCCAACGGATTGATGAGACCCTCCGCGACGGCGAAACGGGCATCTTGTTTCTCGGAGCAGCGCACCGGATCGATGCGATCCGCTCAAGCGGCGCCGACGTGGTGACGCTCGACTGCGCGGGTTGAGCGCCGTGTGCCACGAGCATCCTCCAAGGTTGAAACACCGTTGGGCCGCGCGCGGTGCGCGTGGCGGTCGCGCTTGTCCCGCGCAGCGTGAGACGGTCCGTCGCGCGCCGGCACTCGCGTGCGCGAAAGTTATCCCGGAATGCGCGAGAACACGCAAATGAGTTTGACATGATGACGATGTGAGTTAAGGTTCTTGTGAAATCGCACCGTTTGCGGCGGCTTCAAGAAAGATTCCAGAAGCGCCGGCAGTTGCGACGAATGCAAGTGAACACATAGTGCCCGAGGGAACGGGTCTGCAAGTGATGGTTTCGATCCTTGCCCTCGGGTGGCGTAAGCCTGGGGCGGCCGGATCAGGGTTCCTGTCGTGAAAGGTTTTTGTCATGGCGAAGATTCAGAAGAGCATGGATTCCTCCAGCCTGTCGGAGGTGGTCGACCGGATTTTGGACAAGGGCATCGTGATCGACGCCTTTGTCAAGGTTTCGCTGGTCGGCATCGAGCTGCTCTCGATCGAAGCGCGCGTGGTCATTGCGAGCGTCGAGACGTACCTGAAGTACGCCGAGGCGATTGGCCTGACCGCCTCCGCTGCGACGCCTGCTTAATCGCAGCGACTCCTTCCCCCGTTTCCTGGGAGAGCGGCGGCGGCTGTCGCAGTCCACCACGACCCGGTGGGAACCGAAGCCGCCGCCCCTCCCCGGAGACGAATCCTTGGCTCAATAGGGAGATGTAACATGGCAGTCTTTTCCGATGCGTTCGTTCGTTTACGGCAGGAGCTCGATGAAGGGCACGAGAGCCGGCAGAAGCTCTTGCGGAACCTCCGCGCCGAGGTCTGCGAGTTGGCCCGGAAGAACGGGACCCGGCTGGCCGAACAGAGCAAGACACGGCAGGCGGAATGCTCCGCGATGCTCAAGGACCTCCGCGGGAAGCTCCAGGAGCAGGCCCGCCAGACGCGGGAGCAGTTGGCCTCATTGGCCGCGGACCTGCGGCAGGGCGGCGAGGTCTTCGGCCGCCGCGGACCCGCAAGCGGGTGCCCCGCCGGCCGACGTTCGCGAAACCGCTAGGAGGAAAAAGGGGACAGTCCCCATTTGTGCGAAGCACCCTTCGGGCCGTTCCGGAAAATGGGGACTGTCCCCCTTTTCCGGACCACTCGACAAGGAAGCCGCGAGCTTATGCACGACATCCAGCAAACCCACGGAGCCGAGGCGCAGGTCTGGCCGGAAGCCGGTCCCAGGTTCGTGCTGACTCCGCAACTGGAGGAGCTTGTGGATCGGGCACTGGGCTACCTGATGGCCGGCTACCCGATCAACCTGGCCGGGCCGGCCGGCACCGGGAAGACGACCCTGGCGCTCCACCTGGCCGCCCGCCTCCGCAGGCCCGTCACCCTGATCCACGGCGACGATGAATTCAGCAGCTCCGACCTGGTGGGCAGCGACCAGGGCTACCGCAAGAGCAAGTTGATCGACAACTTCATTCACTCGGTCGTCAGGACCGAGGAGACCCTCAAGACGCTCTGGACGGACAACCGGTTGACCACCGCCTGCCGCTTCGGCCACGTCTTGATCTACGACGAGTTCACGCGGAGCCGGCCTGAAGCCAACAACGTCCTCTTGAGCGTGCTTGGAGAGCGGTTCCTGACGCTCCCCAGCCAGGGCGACGACGAGGACGGATACCTCGAAGTGCATCCGGGCTTCCGGGCGATCTTCACCTCGAATCCGCAGGAATACGCGGGCGTACACAAGAGCCAGGACGCCCTGCTGGACCGCCTCATCACCATGTACATGGATCATTACGATCTTGCGACGGAAGTGGCGATCACGTCTTCCAGCGGCGGGGTTCCCCCGGAAATGGCGGAACAGATCGTCCGGCTCGTGCACCACTTCCGCCAGCAAGACCCGTCGGGCCAGCATCCCAGCATGCGGGCCGCCATCATGATGGCGAAGGTCCTGGCCTGCCGCGGGCTCTCGTGCGACCCGACCCATCCGCTGGTGATCGGCATTTGCCGGGACGTGCTCCACGTCGGGGCGTCCCGCAGCAGGTCGGCGAAGCCGCAGTGCTCCGCCACCGAGTTGCAGTTGGTGTTGGAGCAACTTTGGGGCTCTCCGCAAAGCCACGAGCGGCATACCTGCCCGGCCCTTAAATCCTCCGCGGAGGATGCCCTTCGATCCACCCGGGAAATCGACGAGGTGCTCGTATGAGAACCAGGCCGCCGCGAGGTCTGCGGGACATTCCGACCCGCAGCAGTCTTACCAGCGAAACGGAACACCCGCACCGCAGGTTTCTCCGGGTGGCCAGCCTGGAGTTGAGGAAGACGCTCTGCCGGAAGGTGCGGGATGCCGCCGCGAAGCGGGCGGAAGAAATGCAGGGCAAGATGGGCGAGATCGAAACGGAAGAATCCCGGCTCCTCGGGCCGGAACTGCTCTTGAGACAAGGGCCGCACGACGCGGCCGGCCTGCACTCGGCGCCAGGCCCCGCACCGGCCGACGGCCGCGGCTTCACGCTGAAATACTGAGGGTGGAAAGCATGGCGACCGGGCAGTGTACAGACCATCGGCCCACCCTTGCGGACGCCTTGACCGCCGTCCGCTGCTTCCTGCAAGCCTCGTTGCCGGACGTTGCCCGCGTCGATGTCAGCCGGGTCATGCCGGTCCAATCCGGCGAGGCCTCGTGGGAGGCCCAGGCCGTGGTGTGGCAGCCCAACAGCACCGTCCAGTCGCTGGGTCTTGAGACGAGCCACCCGGTGCTGGACCCGCACACGTGCATCGTCCGCCTGGATTCCTGTCTGAACGTAATCGCTTACGAGACTGAGGAGGCATCATGAAACTGAATTGCGTGAGTTGCGGCCACTCGCTCGACCTCGGCGATGCCTACGACGACTATGAGGGCCAGGTGAGGTGCTTCATCTGCGGGAGCCTCCTGGCCATTCGCACCGCAGAGGGACACGTCAAATCGGTCGCGATGGCGCCCGAGAGGCCAGAGGCCGTCGTGTCCAGTCCGGCAAAAACGGAGTAAAGGAGGAAGCTACGTGACAAGGACGTTGACCGCCGATACGACAGACCTCTATCTCTACGGGATCACGCTGGCCGACGGCGTGGCGGGGTTCCAAACCGGCGTGGCGGGGGCCGACGTCGAAGCCGTTGTGGAGTGCGGCCTGGCGGCCGTCGTGAGCCACTTCGGCGGGGGCAGGCTTCGCCCGCAGCGCGCGTACCTGGCCGCGCACCACCGCGTCCTTCGCGACATGGCCGACGAGGGGCCGGTGCTGCCCGTCGTCTTCGGCACGCTGGTGGGCTGCGAAGACCGGTTGCGGCAGATCCTCCGGCAGAACCGCGATACGCTGCTCGACCTGCTCCAGCGGCTCCGCGGCAAGGTCGAAATGGGGCTCAAAGTCTACTGGGACCTGCCCAACGTCTTCGAATACTTCGTGGCCACCCACCAGGAGCTGGAGGCGATGCGGGATCGGCTGTTCCGGCTCGGGCGAACGCCCACGGTCGAAGAAAAGGTCGAGCTTGGCGAGCTGTTCGTCTCGCTGCTCCAACAGGCCCGCCAGCGCCACGCACGCAGAATCCAGGAATCCCTGGCCCCGTACTGCGTCGAAGTTCGCGGTATCGACCCGGGCGACGAGCGGATGATCTTGAAATGCGCCTGCCTGGTCCAAAGCGACCGGCAGCAGTATTGGGAAGAGGGGGTCCGCCAGGCGGCGATGCTCTTCGACGATCACTACCGCTTCGATTACAACGGCCCCTGGCCTCCTTACAACTTTGCGAAAGTCGATTTGGAGATTACTTGACTGGAGCGTAACCATGTTTCTCCTGGACGACATCCTTTTGGCGCCGATCAAGGGCATGGCGGCCATCTGCAGGAAGGTCCGCGAGGCCGCTCAGGAAGACCTCCAGCAACAAGAACAAGCCATCCTGGCCACTTTGGCCGAGTTACACCAGGAACTCGACGCACACCGGATCGGGGATGAGGAATTCGACCTTCGCGAGTGCGAGCTGCTGGACCGCCTGGATGCATGCCGCGGCGGCGGCAGCGGAGAATGCGGCGCCGGCGAAGAAGGACAAGACACGATCCATGGAATATGAACCGGAGACCCTGGAGGAAACCGACGCCACCGTCCTGGAATTGCTGGATCGCGTGCTCAATACGGGAGTGGTGCTCGTCGGCGACGTGGTGATTACTGTGGCCGACATCGAACTGATATACCTCCGCTTGCAGTTGATGCTCAGCTCCGCCGAGACGGCTCGGCGGGCGGGGTGGCTTGCCCTGGCGCCGCGATCGGAGTGCCCGCCATGGTAAGTTATGCCGAAATGTTCTCAGACCCCCGCGCCGCAGAGGCCGCACCGGAAATCCGCTCGCGGCTCCCGGCCCAGGTCCGCCTGAGCCCGGAGAACGTCCGCAACGGACTCGTGCAACTTGTGCTGACGCTGGTCGAGTTGCTCCGGGAGCTCCTGGAGCGGCAAGCCCTGCGGCGAATCGACGCGGGCTCCTTGACGCCGGAAGAAATCGAACGCCTGGGATCGACCTTTTCCCGGCTCGCCCAGGAGATGGAAAAGCTCAAACAGCAGTTCGATCTGACCGACGAGGACTTGAACCTGGACCTGGGACCGTTGGGCACCCTGCGTTAAACGGAAAGAAAAACACATGGCCCGGATAGAACACCTCCCTACCGCCTGCCGCTCGGAAGGTCTCGCCGACATCCTGGAGCGCGTGCTCGACAAGGGCCTGGTGATTGCCGGAGACATCAAGATCAAGCTGTGCGACATCGAGCTGTTGAGCATTCAAATCCGCCTCCTGGTGGCTTCCGTGGACAAGGCCCGGGAGATGGGGCTGACCTGGTGGTGGCAGGCGCCCGAGCAGCAGCCGCCGGCGCCGCACTGCCTGGCCGGCCAGGAAAGGGCCCTGCCCGGCCCCGCCGCGCAAACCGCATGGGAACATTACGTCCAGTTTCGACAGGGCGTCCAACAGGCAAACGTCCCCTCTCCCCCCGGGAGAGGGCCAGGGTGAGGGCGGGCGAGGGCTATTGGGCG
>JBEKCP010000302.1:0-7415 GCA_050014815.1 Thermoguttaceae bacterium
CTAAACAACAGATTCCCCGCGAGCCAGCGCCGTAGTATTATCGCCCCTCAGCGGCGGATCAGGACTGCCATCATGTCGCAATCGGGCGGCAAGTCTTCGAGCGCGATCCGGCGGTAGCCAAGCTGCGAGAGCATCTGCGACGCGCCGGCGGGCGCCTCGGCGGCGGGGGCGTACCCGGACATGTCTTCAGGCCGCAGCAAGACCGCGTCGGCGTCGGCGGCCGCGACGACGGCCGGCAATGCCTCGGCCCGGGGCACCGCGAACCTGCGGGTGGCGCGGGCTTGGGCATAGTAGGCCATCAGCTCGAGCCCCTTGGCCGATCCGCCGACCACCTGTCCGGGGCCGACGCGATCGAGGAGCCAGCGCCCCATCGCCATCTGGCGATGGATCTCTCGGACCCGCCCGGCTGACGGGCGGCCGTCGACCACGCCGAGCGCGGCCGCCAGGACGGCCAATGCGCCCAAGAGGAGGGCATATCGCGCCGGGCTTGCGCCGATCCACGGGCTCAGTCGCTTAGCCGCGGCCGCGACGATCCCGAAGAAGCCCAAGGCCATCCAGGGCAAGCCCGCCAGCACCATCGGCATGAAATAGCGGACGTCGCTGCCCTCCTGGGCGTGCCGGATTCGGATCAGCACCAAGAGCAGGATGTTCATCGCCGCCAAGGCCAGGTGATCGCGGCGGAGCAGGAGCCGGCCGTGGAGGCAGAGCCCGACCAGCATGAGCAGGGCGCCGACATAGGTATGGCCTCGGACGCAGCGTTCGACCAGTTTCCAGTTGAGCGCGGCTGGGGAACCATGAGGAGACGGCGGCGCCGGCGATGCCGCTACGGCGGCGCCGGCGGCAGGCGGAGCAGGTCGCGCCGCGTCGGCGGCCTGCGACCGCCACCACTGCCAGATGATTTGCACGTGTCGTGGCCGCAGGAGTTCCCATCGCGGGTGCTCCCTGAGGCACGTCATGTTGACGGCGACAAGGGTCGCGGGGACCATGGCCAGGCACAGCAGCACTCCGGCCGCCAACCGCAGATGCAGGGAAGAAGGGGTCAGGGGACTCCGACCGTTCCGGTCGGCGGGGTCAGGGGTCAGGGGACAGGGGATTGGGGCTCGTCGTCCGTTGTCCGTGGTCCGTTGCAACTGACAACCGACCACTGACAACTGACGACTGACGACTGACAACTCACCTTCCGCCTTCTTCCAGCATCGCCCGGCCGACCAGCCCAGCAGGGGGACCACCAGGAGCCAGCCTTCCGAGCGGGTATAGACGGCCAAGGTCAGTGCCGCACCGGCCGCCAGGAACCAAGCGAGGCGGATCTCCACGATCGCCCGCCACAGGGAGTAGAGCGTCGCGGCCCACAAGAACCAGAAGGTTGCGTCGCGGAGGATCAGCGGCGCGTTGGCGACGAATTGTCCTTGAAAGGCGTAGCAGAGGCAGGCCGCCACCGCGACCCGGTCGTTGAACTGGCGGCGGATCCACCCCCAGAGCGGCAGCACGGCGGCGCACGCCATCAAGAGACTCCACCCGCTGGCCGCCGCTGTCCAGTCGATCGGCAGACGGTGGAGTCCGCAGAGGATCAGCGGATAGAGGTTCAACCCGAGGTCGTCCAGCGCGCGGGGGAGATCCCCCTGGTCCAGGGCCTCGCTGGCCCGCAGATACACGAGGCTGTCGCCCCAGAGGACCTCCCACCGCCATGCCGCCCACGCCCGGGGAATCAGACAAGCCAGCACCAGCAGCACCAGGATCCAGGGCCGCCACGGGGGGAAAAGGGGGACAGTCCCCATTTGCCGGAACGGCCCGAAGGGTGCTTCGCACAAATGGGGACTGTCCCCTTTTTCCCTCAGCCGGGTACCCGCTTGCGGGTGGGGAAGACCGCCGGGCTCGTTGTGGGATCCTTTCCCGTCGTCCATAAACGATCCCGCGTTATTGCTCGTCCCAGGTTTCGCGGAGCGGCTGCCCAGTTTGGTAGAGGGCGATGCGAGCCCGCAGGGCCTGGGCCAACCGGGCATCGCCGGCCTTGTCCGCCAGGGCCAGGCCCTGCCGGGCCGAGCGGACGGCATCGGGAAACTGACCCGTTGCCGCATAGGCCGCCGCCATCGCGTCCCACGCGGCCGCGTTCTGGCCCTTCGACAGATCGACCGCCCGCCGGCTCAAGTCGAGGGCCTTCGGCCCGTTGCGAACGGAATCGACGGGGCTGGTGGCCAGGGCCCACGCCATAAAGGCCCACGCCCGGGCGGCCTCGTCGCGGTTGCCATGCTGGCGAAACATCTCGCCGAATTGCTCGGCGAAGGCGGCCGGGTTGGGGCTCGCGCGCAACACGTGCCGGAAGCACAACATCGCTTCGGCCCGCTTGCCCTGCTGCCAGTATCCCATCGCCAGGTTCTCGCGGGCCCCGACGTTCTTGGGATCGGCCTCGACGGCGTGGCGCAAGGCGTCCAGGGCCTCGTCCATCCGCTGTTGCGACTGGTAAATCATGGCCTGGCAGATCCATGCCCCGGCGCGGTTGGAGTCCAGCTTCAGCATCTCGCTGACCTCCGACTGGGCCTCGTCGAACTTCTTCAGGACGATCAGGATCTTGATGAGATTCTCTTTGGCGGGAAACAGGCCGGGGTCATACTTGAGGGCCTCGCGGAACTCCTTCACGGCCTCGTCGAGGTACTCCTTGGTCCGGCCGTGCTTGCCCTCGGCCTCCTGGCTGTTGGCCCTGGCCCAGTAAATGCGCCCGAGCGTGTTGTGCGGCTCCGGCAGGATGCTCCTCTGCTGGATGGCGATCCGGCAGTGCTCGATCGCCTCGTTGATCTTTGCCTCTCGCCTGGCCTTGTCGGGCTCCGTAGTGCTGGCCTCGAACAGCAAGTGGCCGAGATTGGCCTGGGTGTAAGGATCCTTGGGCTGGAGCTTCAGGGCCTCTGCCCAATGGTCCAGGGCCAACTCCTGCAAGCGGTGAACCTCGGCGGGATCGTTCCTCTTCTTTGCCTCGTCGGACTGCTCCCAGTAGAACACGGCGAGGTTGTTGCGGGCTTTGCAGTTGCGACTATCGACGGCGAGCGCGTGGTCGAATAGCGCCACGGTGTCGTGCCAGTAGGGGACCTGATGGCGCGTCACCAGAATGCAACCGGCGATGAGGATGGCCGCGCCCGCGGCGGCGACGCCCGCGAGCACGGGCCGCTCCTCCGGCCAGCGGTCGATCAGGTCGGCCGCCCCCCAGGCCGCCATGAGGAACAGGCCGACCAGCGGAACGTACGCATAGCGGTCGGCCATCCACTGGTCGCCGACCTGCACCAGGCCGATCACCGGCACGAGCGTGCCCAGGTACCAGAACCAGCCGACGGCCAGGTAGCGCCGGCCGTACCACGCCGCCCAGACCACGGCGGCCGTGACGGCCAACAAGCCGATCACCCCCAGCAAGACCAAATCCGGGTCCTGCCGCTCCGGGAGCATGTAGAGGACGCCCATGTTTTGCGGCACGAACATCTTGCCGATGTAGGCCAGGTACGCCACCACCGCGTTGTTCCGGCGGAACTCCAGGGGCAACTGCCCCATCTTGGCCATGGCGCCGCCCGCCTCTTGCGCGTAGCAAGTGACGGCGCTGGAGGCGGCCGCCAACACCAGCAACGGAAGCTTCTCGAGGATCAACCATCCAACGGTCGTCAGGGGCACGCGAAGCCGCTTTCCCAGGGGGGCGATCGGGGCCACGGGGGCCTTCGTGCGATTGGCTTTTCGCGACCGCCGTGCCGCCGGTTGGGCCCCCGGGCGCCGCTGCGGCCGTTGCGGCTCGGGGCTCGGCTTCTGCCGCGGCCAGCCGGTCCGTATCCGACCCAGCGGCCAGTAGTCCAGCAACAGGAAGACGCAGGGCAGCGTGACCAGCATCGGCTTGGCCAACAGCCCCACGGCAAAGCCCGCAAACACCAGGAAATGCCGCCAGGAAACACAGGAGATATAGGCGTAGGCCACCAGCGCCGGCGCGGTCAGAATTGCGGCCACCCAGAGGGTAGGCTTCAAGGGCAGGCTGAGAATGACCGGCGAGGGATATAACCACGGTGCTATCGCCAGAAAATAGGCGATCGACCACACGATCCCGATCCAGCCACTCAGTGCGCCAACCCACAGGATACGGTGGTGGCGCATGGGCCGCCGCGCATAAGACACGTAGGCGTGGAGCGTCAGCAGCCCGAAGAACGTGCTCAACACGTCCTTGCGCTCGGCCACCCACGCCACCGACTCGACGTGCAGCGGGTGGACGGCGAAGAGGGCCGCGACGAACCCGCTGGGCCACGCCGCCCCCGTCATCCTCCGCAGCAGGAAGAACAGCAACAGCGTGTTCGCCGCGTGCAGCACCAGGTTGGTGACGTGGTGCCCGCCGCTCTGCTTCAAGCTGCCGCCGAACATCTGGCAATCCAGCATGTGGGAAAGCCATGTCAGCGGATGCCAGTTGCTCTGGAAGAGCGACGTGAAGGCCCAGCGGACCTGTTCGTTCAGGTTCCCCCAGTTCAGGCCGAGCTTGACGAAGGCGTTTTGGGAGACGTAGCCGGGATCGTCGAAGTAGACGAACTCGAGATTCCAGACCCCCCAATAGGCCGTGACCGTGGCAACCACCAGGCAGACGCCTATCGCCAGCGAGATCAGCCGATCACGGTGCATAGCGCCTTCCGGAGTCCGCACGGTGGTTGACGGAAAGGCCGGCACGGGGCCAAGCCACCTGAACCCTTCACTATAATGCACCCGCCGACCGGCGTAAACTGGAAAACGTCATCGGCGGAGTGGACATACAAAGGGATTAGGGATTAGGGATTGGGGATTGGCGCCGCTTGCGGCTTCGCACCGCCCTCATCCTTCCCTCTCACCACGCATTGCACCAGGGCAAAGAGGGCCTGGTATCGCGCCTTCTCCGTTTCGTCCGGGTAGTGGGCCCAATCAGTGCCCATGTGGGCGTCGTTGAAGAGGTTGCCGAAACCGACGGCCAGGACGAGTCCCTTGCCGTAGCGTGCCTCGGCGGCGACGGTCCGCTCGTGGCCGAGACTGGCGACGGGCCGGCCGCCGAGGACCTCCCACGCGTGATCGACGCGGACCTGCTGCGGGCGGTCCCCCATGACCAGCGTGCCCTGCCAGTTCTGCTCGTACGAAATCTCCAGCCCGAAGGGCCGCAACAGGCTGTTGGCGGTGGACTGCGAGGCGTCTTCGCCGGAGTCGATCACCAGCAGGCGGCCGCCGTCGGCCACGTACCGGACCAGCCGCTCGCGATAGCGCGGCTCCGGCGGCCGGCTTGGGCAAATCACCACCAGGGCGTCGCCGGCGGCGGCCTCTTCTCCCGCGGCGCGGACGGTCATGTAACCCAGCCGCGGGATCCACTGCTCCAGCAAGGCGTAGCCGCGGCCCAGCTTGTCTTCGTTGAAGGGCCCCTTGGCCAGCGGCGCCTGCGAGACGGTGCGGTCGATGGCGATGCGCACCAACGGCCGTTGCGCCTCGGGCAGCGGCATGCCCCGGCGGTGCATAGCCTCGGTGGCCATGGACCCGCCCGCCCAACCGCACGCGGCCGCCGCGAGGAGGAGTATTGGATTTTGGATTTTGGATTTTGGATTTTGGATTTTGGATTTGAGATCTGAAATCTGGGATTTGGAATCTTCATTTTGCATTTTGCAATTTGCAATTTGCAATTTGCAATTTGAACTACCCATTCCGCGCACCATCCACCATACAGCCCCGGCCAGTCCCAGCGCGCCGAGCCCCAGCGCGAGCCACGACCAATCCAGTGCCGGCCCCTGGTGGTCGAGCCACTCGATGAGGTTCGACAGGAGTTCCGCCTTGCCCGGCTGATAGGTGCAGAAGCTCGAGAAGACGGTCGAGTCGGCGAAGGCCAGGATGCGGCCCTCGCCGAACCGCGCCGCCCAGGCCTGTACGAAGGCCCCGCACCGCATTTCCGGGCAATGCCGGGCGAAGGGCATGAAATTGGCGTTGTGGTACTCCGGCGGCATGCTCCACAGCCGCGTGCCCTCGATCACGGTCCGGCCGCGGCTCGTGCCAGGGTCGATCGAGCACGACACGGCGAAGTCGAACCAGGGCACGTGCTGCACCGCCGGGTGCGGCACCCGCGGTGCGGTGTACCGCTCGTCGTCCGGCGCCGGCTCGGCGCTGTAGAGCACGTCGCCGCGGAAGGTGAAGCCGAACTGCCGCGTCATCTCGTTCATCGTCTGGCTGGAGTGATCGAAGTTCGTGTGGTCGCCGACGACCAGCAGGCCGCCCCCCTCTTGCACGAACCGCACGACGGCGTCGACCTCGTCCGGCCCGTACCGGGCGGTCGGGACCGAGATGATCAGCACGTCGCAGTCGGAGAGCGTCCGGCTGTCGATCTTGTCCCCCTCCCCGATCCGCGACATCGCGTAGAACTGGCCCAGATACTGGTAGGCGAGGGTGTAGGCGTAGCTGGCCCAGTGATCCTCGCCGCCGCCGTAGCTCTTGGTGTCGTAGGGGCGATCGGTCGGCGACCAGGTCGAATGGCGGTCGACCCACGCGACGCGTCCCTGTTTCCGCGTGCCGGCCGGCTCCCATTGCAGTCCGACGGCCAGCAGGGCCGCGGCGGCAAGTAGGAGGAGATTGCAAATTGCAAATTGCAAATTCGAGATTGCAAATTTGAAATCTGGAATTTGAGATTTGCAATTTGCAATTTGCAATTTGCAATTTGAAATCAATCGCCCTGCCACCAGCGCCGGCGGGGCCAACAGCAGCAAGTGGACCCACGGCGACAGGAACTGGTTCATGACGTGGAGCGGAAGGTCGGGCTCGGTGGGGATCGCCCGGTGCAGATAGAGGGCTACCAGGAGCATCGCGCGGAGCGGCAGCCAGGCCAGGACGACCGCCGAGAGTCGCCCCGCAGCGCCACGCCACGCCCGCCAACGCTCGCCCGCGGGCAGCCGCGACCACGCGGCCAAGGCCAGCGTCACCAGGCCGCCGACGAGAAGGCCGATCGTGGCCGGGTCCAGCACGAGGTCCCACGTTACCGCCAGGCGATGGGTCTGCCGCAGGGTGCGCATCACGAGCATCGGGCCGTCGCCGGTCGCGTCAATGCCCATGAGGTTGGCCAGGCCGGCCAGCAGTTCGGCTGCGGGCCAGGGGAGGTCGTGCTTTCCCGATGTCCAGGCGGCGTAGAGGCGGAGCATCGCACCTTGGGCCAACAGGACCAGGCCGGCCGCGACGCAGCCCCCGGCCAACGCCCGGTGCGGACCCGGCGGGATCGCTTTTGTGAATAGCCCGAGAACCAAGCCCGCGATGATGGCCGCCGGGGCCGCCCGATACGGCCAAGGTGCGAACCACGCGACCGGCAGCATGAGTACGAGGATCGCTACGATCTCAAGGACACTTGGTTGACCGGCGTCCAGCGAACCCCCGGATGGCAATCCGGGGGCTTTTGCATGTATATCGTCCCCGGATGG
>JBEKCP010000303.1:0-7413 GCA_050014815.1 Thermoguttaceae bacterium
CGACGTGCACCAGTTGCTGCGCCGAGAAGTCTTGCTGCCCGGAACCGGCCTGCTGCGCGAAGCCCGCTTGCTGTGAGAAGGCTTGCTGTGAGAAGCCTTGCTGCAGGAAGTGCTGCCGCAAGCCGTGCTGCTGCAAGCCGGCCTGCTGCGAAAAGGCTTGCTGCGCAGCGCCTGCCTGCTGCGCGAAGCCCGCTTGCTGCGAAAAGGCCTGCTGCTGCAAGCCGGTGTGCTGCAAGCCGTGCTGCTGCAAGCCGGCCTGCTGCGAAAAGGCTTGCTGCGCGAAGCCCGCTTGCTGCGAGAAGGCTTGCTGCGAGAAGACCTGCTGCTGCCGCAAGACCCTTGCTGACGTGCTGAACAACCTGTTCTGCTGCAAGAAGTGCTGCTGCGAGAAGCCGGCCTGCTGCGAGAAGGCGTGCGGCTGCGAGAAGGCGTGCGGCTGCGGTTGCAACTCCGGCTGCGGTTGCGGTGGTGGCGCCCCGGCGGCTGCCCCGGCGACTGCCCCGGCTCCCGCCCCGCTGCCCAAGGCCCCGGCCCCGCAGGGTGATAAGGCTGATCTCCAGCAGAGCGATCCGTCTGCCTGATGGCTTCCAAGCCCTTAGCGTTGTAATCAAAGTGATCTGCCCAGGCCCTAAACCTGGGCAGATCGCGTTTCTTGGCCGATCAGAGACCAGAATGGATCGCACCGTCTGGACCTGTCGCCGGAGATGTGCGATGATCATGCGAAGCCGCAAGCATGGCGATTATGGTGCCCGGCTACCCCCGCGACGCAGTCGCGGGGCTTTCTCCAATCCCCAATCCCTAATCCCTAAATCCCTAAATCCCTAAATCCCTAAATCCCTAAATCCCTAAATCCCCAAATTCCCGCCTCATGCTCCCCGCCTGGCACGAAAACCCCTTGATGAAAGCCGCCCGGCACGAGCCGACCGATCGCACGGCGGTCTGGCTGATGCGTCAGGCGGGCCGCTACCTGCCGGAGTACCGCGCCCTGCGCCGTCAGGTCGGCTTTCTCGCCCTGTGCAAGGACCCCGAGCTGTGTGCGGAGATCATGATTCAGACCGTCAGCCGGCTCGGCGTCGACGCGGCCATCCTCTTCTCCGATCTGCTGCTGATCCTCGAGCCGATGGGACTCGATCTGGAGTTTCCCGGCGGCCAGGGACCGCACCTCGGCAATCCTATTCGTTCGGCCGCCGACGTGGATCGGCTGCGCGAGCTGGAGAGCATGGAGGAGTTGAACTTCGTGGTCGAGGCCGTGCGGAAGACCCGGGCCGGCTTGCCCGGTCACGTGCCGTTGATCGGTTTCGCCGGGGCCCCGTTCACCCTGGCGGCATATGCGATCGAAGGGGGTGGGAGCCGGGATTACCGCCTGACGAAGGGCCTGATGTACGCGGATCCGGGGGCGTGGGACGCAATGATGGGCCGCATGGCGCGGGCCGTGGCGAGGTATCTCCATGCTCAGATCGACGCCGGCGCCCAGGTGGTGCAGTTGTTCGACAGTTGGGTCGGCTGTCTCGGCCCGGATGATTATCGGCGCTACGTGCTGTCGCACAGCCGGGCGGTGTTTCATTCGCTCCAGACCCTGAGACCGGACGTGCCGACGATCCATTTCGCCACCGGCAACCCGGCCCTGCTGCCGTGGTTGAGCGAGGCCGGAGGGAGCGTCATCGGCGTCGATTGGCGGGTCCGACTGGACGACGCCTGGCGGGCCATCGGGGAGCAGAAGGGGCTGCAGGGGAACCTCGACCCGGTCGTCCTCCTGGCCCCGCCTGCGGAAGTCCGCGGCCACGTCCGCCAGATGCTCCAGCAGGTTCGAGGACGCGCGGGCTACATCGCCAACCTCGGCCACGGCGTCCTTCCGCAAACGCCCGTCGATAACGTCCTTGCCATGATCGACGCCGTACACCAGTTCGGGTGAAGCTCAGGCGGCGCGTCGCGGGTGTTTGGCGCCACTCAGGTTCCCCGCTTTTCTCCGAAGCGCGGAGGAAAGCGGCCCGGTACGCGGCTCCTGGCCGGCGTCGACCGGCGGCACCGCATTTTGGACGGCGTTTCCCGCCCGCTGCAGCTCGCGGCGACGTTGGATCTCCGCAAAGACTTCTTTACTGAGTCGCTTCAGTTCCTCGTAGGGGAGCCTTGCGATTTGGCAGGGAATGGGTTGCATGGGATGTTCCGTTTTCGGATCCGAGGGCAAGCCCTCTTGGTAATGGCCTAAGCCGCGCGGCGGGATCCCGTTCCAAGGGGCTGTAGCCGCTGCAAGTCATGGCCGGCCCCACCGGCCTGGTTCTCCAGCCCCATGGCCAACACGGCCACGGGCGGCGCGTGCCGCCCCTTGGTCCCGCGGCGCCAGTACCGGGCGCCAACCGCCGCCGAGACGGCCAGCGCCACGAGGGCCAGCCCTGCCGCCCAAGCGATGGGGCTCGCCAGGACGCGCCGACCCTTGGGGGCGGCTTCGGCCGCGTTCGCGGCGTCCGGTGTCGCGCCGTGCGGCGCCTTGGGCCGGCTGGCCTTGGCGCGCATGTCTTTCGGCGCGCCCTCCCTCCACGGGACTTCTCGCGGCTCCGAAAGGAGGCCTTCCGAACCGCTCTTGTCGCCTCGCGGCGACTGGGCAATCGCGCGGTCCAGCGAAAGGGCGACCGCGACTGAGACCAACAGGACTAGCAGAAGGTGCTTTCTCATGATAAAGTTCCCTCGGGGCAAAGTGCTTGCTCATGGTGAAGTTCCCTTGGGGCCGCTTTTCCACAATCCGTTTTTCCTGCGAAGGCGGTCGAAGTCTCGGCCGGGTCAGGCCGCGCGGCGAGGTCCTTTCGCCTTGCCCAATCCGACGGCCCGGACCGGCGGCGCCAAGGATCCGGTTCGCCGGCGATAGCTCTGCTGCCGCTCGACGGCGCGGCGCCGCGCGGATTCCGGCACCTCGGTTATCAACTCTTCGCGCCGCTGCAGCTCCACGTCGATAGCCTCGCTCAAGTTGTACAACTCCTGGTCTGCCAACTGGTGGAAATTCTTCAGAATAGCGTTCATGCGTCGGATCTCCCTCGCTCCGCCGGTGATAGCCGGCGACTGTCCAAAGTATTCGATCGTGCCCAAAAAAACGAAAGAGTGACAGGGTTCCTCAAGCGACCAGCTTCCACGGCTGCCGTCCATGGCGTCCGGGAACGATCCGCTCGAAGAAGCCCTCCCACTGCGCACCCGTGAGCGGTCCGAACAGCAGCGGGACTCCCTGCTGCCGAACGAACAGCTCCAGTCCCTCGTGAATCCGCTCCGTGTACACGGCGGCCTTGCCCGGCCCGTGGCCTCCCGAGGCCATCACCAGCGCATCGATCGCTTGCACGTGGTCTTCGGTTGCATCCACCAGGACCACCTCCGCACGATCGACGGCCTCGCGGATCTCGCGCGCCGACCGGCCCGTGGCCGTCTCGACCCGGCGATCCCGGTGTCGTCCGGACCAATCGCGAATCTGCCGGGCCAAAACCGGCGTCGGATAGAAGACCACCACATCGCACACGTCGGATCGCAGTCTTGCCAGTGTCACGTTCCGCTCCTTGCCGAAAGGTGATGTCGTCCTGACGACAAACGGCCAAAGCACCCTTCGTTCCTAATTGCAATCGTTGTGCCACTTGGCGGCGTCGGGCGCGATGATCGCCTAACTGCCGGGCCGTCAAGTCATTAGATACGAGGCGCGTTTTCGGCCCTCGTGCGACGGGCGACCAGCGCGGTCGCAAAGCGCGGCCAGGCCCGGTCGCAAAGCGCGACCAAGCGGAAGGATGAAGGCGGAAGGATGAAGGATGAAGGATGAAGGTGGAGAATATCCGCGGAGGCCGCTTGCGGCTTCACACGGACTTCGCACGGCCGAGGCAGCCTCGGCGGGGAAGAATCGGCCTAGGCCAGCCGGTGCCGCTTGAGCTTCCGCGCAAGCGTGGCGCGGTGGATCTGAAGGACGCGGGCGGCCTTGCGCTGATTAAAGTCGGCCCGCTCCATCGCCCGGGAAATCGCCTGCCGCTCGACCTGATCGAGGGTCGGATCGTCGGTCAGGCTGGTGGGAAGCGACAGGTCCGCTTCGTACAAGAGCATTTCCAAGAGGACCTCGGGCCCCAATCCAGTCGCATAGACCCGCTCGCACCACGCCGCCAACTCGCGGACATTGCCCGGCCAAGAGTATTTCGCAAGGGCACTCCGTGTCCCGGGCGAGACCGTCACCGGTGGCCGCTGATACGACCTGGCCCCCAACTGTAGAAAATGGTCCAGCAGGACCATAACGTCCTCAGGACGGTCCCGAAGCGGGGGCAACACGATGCGGACGATGTTCAGGCGGTGGTACAGGTCTCTGCGGAACGTGCCCTGGCGAACCATCTCGGCCAAGTTGCGGTTGGTGGCGGCCAGGAAGCGGGCGTCGACCTTGATGGGAATGGGCTTGCCCACCGGCATGACTTCCTGCTCCTGCAGCGCGCGGAGCAGCTTCGGCTGGAGCGTGAGCGGGATTTCACAGACCTCGTCGAGAAAGACGGTTCCGCCGTCGGCCGTGCGGATCACCCCCAGCATGCTCTGCTCGGCCCCCGTGAACGCGCCCCGGACGTGGCCGAAGAACTGGCTCTCGAACAGGTTCTCGCTGATTCCGGCGCAGTTGACGGGAATGAAGGGCTGGCCGGCCCGATGGCTCTGGGCACAAAGACGCCGCGCAATCAACTCCTTGCCGGTGCCGCTCTCCCCCTCGATGAGCACAGAACAGTCGCTCGCGGCGACCTGCTCGACAAGATGCAGGACATCATGAATCGCCTTCGAAACGCCTATGATCTGAGGCACGCCCATCGAAGAGAGTCTGACTGCGCCCATGACGCCCCTTATTATTCAATCTACGGCCGTTGCCAGACAAAACGGAATCGCGAGCGACGGTGGTCCATCCCCCGCAAAACCTCTGAAACGGCCTGAAACGCTGCCTCCCCGAATGGGTGAAGACGTTAACTTAATTACATCGGGCTAATCCAATAACTTTAGCATAATCACTTTAACCGTTTCGTCAACAACCTGGAATAGGAAAAAATAACGCCCTGCCATCTATGGTGGGGTTGGGGGGGAATGGGGGGATGGGGGGCGATGTGACACGGCGGTCTATTCGATCCACCCCCCTCCGAGGACCCGATCGCCCTGATAGCAGACCGCGGCCTGACCCGGAGCCACCCCGTAACATGGTCGCTGGAACTTGACGCGGAATCGGTCCGATGGGAGGATATCGACCACCGCCGCGATGGGTGGGCTGCGGTACCGGATTTTCACTTCGGCGGTGAAGCCGGCAATCCCGGCCTCGGGCGGCAATGCCAGCCAATTGGCCCCGGAAGCCGTCAGTTCCCGCCGGGCCAGCTCCTCGCGGGTTCCCACGACAACCCGGCGAGTCGCCCGTTCCAGTCGTACCACGTATCGAGGCTCGCCAAAGGCGATGCGAAGCCCCCTGCGCTGTCCCACGGTGAACCGCTCCAAACCGTCATGCCGCCCGACCACCGTGCCATCGGTCAGGACGATCTCGCCGGAGGCATCTCCCGCACCCCGCTGCCGGCGAACCAGTCGGGCATGGTCCCCATCGGGGACGAAGCAGATTTCCTGGCTGTCGGGCTTGTCGGCCAGATGATCGAGGCCCAGCCGCCGGGCAATCCGCCGGATCTCGCCTTTGTGGTGCTGGCCAACGGGAAACAGCAGCCGCGGAAGTCGCTGGGCATGTATCCCCCAGAGGACGTACGACTGGTCTTTGGCCGCATCGCAGCCCCGGTAGAGAGCCGCTTGGCCGTCTTCACCCGCGAGCAAGCGGGCGTAGTGCCCGGTGGCCACCCACTGGGCCCCGACGCTGTCGGCATATTCGAAGAGCTTGCCAAACTTCAGCCAGGTGTTGCAGACGACGCACGGGTTCGGGGTCCGGCCCGCTGTGTACTCGGCGACGAAGTAGCGAACAATACGGTCGAACTCGTGCTGGAAATCGACCGAATAGAAGGGGATGCCAAGCCGCAGGGCCGTGCGGCGGGCGTCGGCGGCGTCGGCAACGCTGCAGCAGCCCTGTTTTCGGGCTTCCGCCGGCAGCCCATGCCGCATGAACAGTCCGATGACCTCGTGCCCTGCCTCCTGCAACAGCCATGCGGCCACGCTGCTATCGACGCCGCCCGACATGGCCAGCACGACCCGCGACATAGGGACCACCAGGTGAACTCAAGACGCACCATCAGACCGCCGCAAAGGTTATTGTAGCGTTTGCGGGCGGGGTCTGCTTAGCGCGCGACACTAGCCCGACGCGCCAGCGAGGGACTGAAAACGTGTTACCCTCGCTTGCGCGTCGGGCTGGTGTTCGGCCGTGGGCTACTTGGCCTGCCTGGAGCGGCCCAAGTAATTGGGTCGAGCGGGTTTGCTGGTGCGGTGGAGCCGTTGAAAAGTCGGCGAGCCCGGCGCCTGGACGACGACCACTTCCCCCTGGCTCTGGGCGAGACCCGTCCGCACGGCCGCATCCCGCCCCAGGGGGCTGCTGTGGCGGACTGCCCGCACCTGCGGGTAATGCCGCACCAACTCGTGGGCCACCTCGCTGGTGGCGTCGGTCGAGCCGTCGTCGATGATCAACAGTTCGAGCCGGTCCGTCCAATCCGAGGCGACTTCAAGGACTTCCACCACGGTGTCGGCAAGCGTCGATTGGGCATCCTGGACGGGCAACAGCACAGTCAGCGAGCGTTCCAAGGCCGTTCCTTCCCGAAGAAAAGCTCCACTGGAGGCGTCGATCGCACCATCAATCCCGCCCCGACGCGTCGGGGACGGCAGGGATGCTCATAGTCGGTAGTAGACTTCGGACAACCCTGCGGCACAACTCCAGCGAAGCTGGAAATGGCGGGGCTGCGCTTGCCGTAGGGATTGGAGGCTTCTTGCCGCCGTTAGCCGCGGATCTACATCCGCGGGTTTTGCCGCCGCAACCCCCGCGACGCAGTCGCGGGGCTTTCCCTAATCCCTGACCTTTGTCCCCTGACCCCTTCCCCCTGTCCCCTGACCGCCGTCCGGATTATAGTAGATGGAACTCTAACCCCTGGTTGTCGTCATGTCCGACTCCTCCGCCTCTGGTCCCGACTTTTCCCGCGGTGACGGCCTGCTGCCGGCAATCGCCCAGGAGGCCCTGACGGGCGAGGTCCTGATGCTGGCCTATATGAACGCCGAGAGCTACGCCGAGACGCTTTCGACCGGCCGGGCCGTCTACTATAGCCGCAGCCGTAAGCGGCTTTGGCGCAAGGGCGAGGAGAGCGGCAACGTGCAACTGGTCCGCGCCGTCCACCTCGATTGCGATCGGGACACGATCCTCTTGTCGGTCGAGCAAGTCGGCGGCGCCGCTTGCCACGAGGGATACTCTAGTTGTTTCTTCCGCCGTGTCACCCCCCAAGGACTGGAGATTGTGGGCCGCCGGGTTTT
>JBEKCP010000304.1:0-7395 GCA_050014815.1 Thermoguttaceae bacterium
GCGGGGGGGCGGCCATCAGCCGGGCCATGAACGAGGCCGGGCTCGCGCCTCGCTTCGTCCAGGGCCGCCGCTACACCGACGACGCCACCTTGGCCATCGTCGAGCGGGTCCTGGCGGGCGAAGTCAACGAGCAGTTGGCCCACCGGATCGAGGAACTCGGCGGGCGGGCCCAGCCGCTGAACTTCCGCACGACCAACGTCCTGGTGGGCCAGCGGATCCAACTGGAAGGCCCCGGCGGCCAGCCCGTCGATCTCGGCCACGTCGGCAACGTCACCGCCGTGGACCGGGCGACGATCGAGCACCTCAGTTACGCCGGCATCGTGCCGGTGATCCCCTCGATGTGCGTCACCGCCGACGGCGAGAAGCTCAACGTCAACGCGGACACGGCCGCCACGGCCGTCGCCCGGACGCTCCAGGCCGAGAAGCTGGTCTACCTCAGCGACGTCAACGGCGTCCGCCGCGACAAGCAGGACCCCGACTCGCTGATGCACTCGCTCACCAGCGAGCAGGCCCAGCAATTGATCGCCGAGGGGGCGATCGATTCCGGCATGATCCCCAAGGTCCAGGCCTGCCTGGAGACCCTCGACCACGGCGTCCGCAAGGTCCACATCATCGACGGCCGGTTGCGCCACTCTCTGCTCTTGGAAGTCTATACCAGCAAAGGGGTGGGGACGGAGATCGTCAAGAACGGAAGGGTCCCATGACTTCGGAGGAAACTCTCAAGCTGTTCGAGCGGTACGTGATTCCCAACTACGGGCGGTTTCCCGTGGCGCTGGTGCGCGGGGAAGACTCGTACGTCTGGGATGCCGAGGGGAACCGCTATCTCGACCTGTTCCCCGGCTGGGGGTGCGGCCTGCTGGGCCACTGTCCCCGTCCGGTGGTCGAGGCGGTCCGCGACCAGTTGGGCCGGCTCATCCACGTGCCCAACACGTGGCACACCGAACTCCAGGGGCTCTGGGCCCAGGCGCTTTCCGAGCGGAGTTTCGGAGGGCAGGCGTTTTTCTGCAACTCGGGCACGGAGGCGAACGAGGCGGCGATCAAGCTCGTGCGGCTCCATTCGACCCCCAAGCGGCGATACAAGATCATCACGTTCGAGGGCAGCTTCCACGGCCGCACGCTCGGCTCGACCACGGCGACCGCCCAGCCGAAGTATCACGAGGGGTTGGGGCCGCTGATGGCCGGTTTCGTCTACGCCCCGTTCGGCGACCTGGACGCGGTGGCGAGGCTGGTGGATAACGAGACGGCCGCCGTCATGATCGAGCCGATCCAGGGGGAGGGCGGGGTCCAGATCCCGCCCGACGGCTTCCTCGCCGGCTTGCGCAGGCTTTGCGACGAGCACGAGTTGCTGTTGATCTTCGACGAGGTGCAGACGGGCTGCGGGCGGACGGGCGAGTGGTTTGCCTACCAGGGGGCCGGGGTGACGCCCGACGTCATGACGCTGTCGAAGGCCCTGTGCGGCGGCCTGGCGGGGGCGGCCATGCTGGCGGAACCCGAGCTGGCGAAGAGCCTGCGGCCCGGCATGCACGCCGCCACCTTCGGGGGCAATCCGATCGCGGCCCGCGCCGGACTGGCCGCTATCGAGATGATCGAGCACGAGAACCTGCTGGCGGCGGCCAAGCGGCTCGGCGAGGTCTTCGGGCGCCGCCTCGCGGAGCTCAAGGAGCGGTGCGACCTCGTCCGCGAGATCCGCATCGCCGGCGCGATGATCGGCATGGAGCTGGCCGTGGAGGGGGCGCCCGTCGTCCGGGCATGTCTCCAGCGGAAGCTGTTGATCAACTGCACGCACGGCACGGTTATCCGCCTCTTGCCCGCGCTGACCCTGACCGACCAGCAGGCCCACCAGGGATGCGACATCCTGGCCGAGGCGGTCATGGCCCAGGCGGCGAAATTGTAGGGTGGGTCGAGCGAAGCGAGCCCCACCATTTTAGACTTGGCCCGTTCTGTAGCGATAATATTCCATCATGCGACACCTGTTGACGTTGGCCGACCTGGCGCCGGCCGAGATCGAACGGATTTTCTCGATTACGGAGGACTTGAAGACGCGGTTCGCGCGGGGGCTCCGCGAACCGCTCCTGCCGGGGCGCGTGATGGCGCTGTTGTTCGAGAAGCAGTCGCTCCGGACGCGGGTGAGCTTCGAGGCGGCGATGGCCCACCTGGGCGGCAGTGCGTTGTTTCTGGGCCAGGACGTCGGTTTCGGCCGCCGCGAGAGCATTGCCGATTTCGGGCGCATGCTGGGCGAATACGTCGACGTGGTCGTCGTCCGCGCCCATCGCCATCAGTTGGTTGCCGACCTGGCCGCGCACTGCACCTCGTCGGTGATCAACGGCCTGACGGACTTCGGCCACCCCTGCCAGGCCATGGCGGACCTCTACACCATTCGCGAGTTGATCGGGCGGCTCGAAGGGCGGACGCTGGCCTGGGTCGGCGACGCCAATAACGTCGTGCGAAGCCTTGCCCTGGGCTGCGGCAAGCTCGGCATGAAGCTCATCATGGCGACGCCCCCGAAGTACCAGTTCGACGAGCCGTCGCTGGCGTGGATCCGCAGCCAGGCGCCCTCGCTGGACCTGACCGTCACGGCCGACCCGGTTGAGGCCGTCTGCGATGCCGTGGCGATCTACACGGATGTCTGGGCGAGCATGGGCCAGGAAGCCCAGCGAGAGGCCCGGCGGGGCGATTTCGCCGATTACCAGGTCAATGCCCGCCTGATGGCACACGCCCAAAAAGGGGCCTTGTTCATGCACTGCCTTCCGGCCCGGCGGGGCGAGGAAGTCGCCGACGAGGTGATCGACGGCCCCCAGAGCGTCGTCATCCAGCAGGCCGCCAATCGGCTCCACGTCCAGAAGGGAATCCTCGCCTGGCTGCTGGCGGCAAAAGGCTGCTCCGCGTCCTGAATGTGCGACGTAACCGTTCACGGGGGACTGTCCCGATTTTCGCGAAGCGAAAATGGGACTGTCCCCTTCGGCCCCCAGTCCCCGGCCTCGGAGTGTGCCGAATACGTTACAGGGTCTTGTGGAACCGCCGGACGGCCAAGGCCAGGATCAGGAGCCCCATAACCCCCAGCGTCAGCATCTCGCGCCACAGCAACTCCACCCCGACGCCTTGCAGAAAGATGCCCCGCACCAGGACCAGGAAGTACGCCAGCGGGTTGGCCAGGGTAAGCCACTGCACGGGGACCGGCATGTTGGCGATCGGGAACGAAAAGCCGGAGAGGAGCATGGCGGGAAAGAGGAAGAAGAAGGTCCCCATCAGGGCCTGCTGCTGGGTCTGGCTGACCGTCGAGATGAACAGGCCCACCCCCAGCGTGGTGAGCAGGTAGAGCGCGGTGGCGAAGTACAGCAGCGGGATGCTGCCCCGCAACGGCACGTCGAACCAGAACGCTCCGATGAGCGTGATCAGCGTCACGTCGACGAAGGCGATCACGGCCGGCGGCAGGGTCTTGCCCAGGATGAACTCCAGCGGGGTGATGGGAGTGACGAGGATCTGCTCGATCGTGCCGATCTCCTTTTCTCGGACCACGGCCATGCTGGTCAAGAGGAGGCCCATCAGGCTCACGACGATGACGATGACGCCGGGGACCATGTAGTTGCGGCTCTCGAGGTTCTCGTTGAACCAGGCGCGGGTCCGCAGGTCGAGCCGGGCGGGGAGCAGCTCGGCGCCGCGGGTCCGGGCGAAGCGGTCCAGCAGGATCTCGCGCGAGAACTTCGACGTGATGCGGCCGGCGTAGCCCAGCGCGATGCCCGCCGTATTCGAGTCGGTCCCGTCGAGGATGAGCTGGACGGCCGCCGTCCGCCCGGCCCGGAGGTCCTCCTCGAAGCCGTGGTTGATCCGCAGCACGATCTGGACCTGGCCGCGGTCGACGAGGTCCTGCATGCGGCGGTCGTCGCCCAAGTGCTCCACGACCTCGAAGCAGCCCGAGCCGGCATAGCGGGCCACCAGGTCGCGGCTGGCCGGACTCTCGTCCAGGTCGTACACGGCCGTGCGGATGTCCCGCACGTCCATGTTCACGGCGTAGCCGATCACCAGCACTTCCATGCACGGGATGACGAAGACCATGGCCCGCATCTTCGGGTCCCGGAAGACCTGGATGAATTCCTTGATCAGCATTTGCCGGATGCGCTCGAACATACTGCCTCTTCACGGCGGGCAAGCCCGCCCGCTAAACATGCACCCGCGGCTATTGCAGCTTCTTCTTGAATTTCCAATGGGCCAGGGCGATCATGACGCTTGCGAAAACCACCAGCAGCATGGCGTCGGCGGCGAGGATCTCCCAGCCCACGCCCTTGAGGTAGATCCCCTTGAGGATCGTGATGAAGTAGCGGGCCGGCACCAGCCGGGTGATCCACTGGATGGGCCGCGGCATGTTGACGATGGCGAAGATGAACCCGGAGAGCAGGAACGACGGGAGGAACGTCAGCGTCATCGCCAATTGGCTGGCCAGGAGTTGGGCCTTGGTGAGGATGCTGATCGTCATGCCCATCGCGAGCACTCCCACGAGGAAGATCGAGGCCAGTCCGAACAGGAGCGCGGCGTTGCCCCGCAGCGGCACGTGGAACAGGTACTCCCCGAGCAGGACCGCCAGCACCATGTCGAGCATCCCGACGGCGAAGTACGGGATCAGCTTGCCCAGGATGAGTTCTGTGCCTCGGACGGGCGTGGCGATGAGCTGCTCCATGGTGCCGCGCTCCCACTCGCGGGCGAAGCAGAGCGAGGTGAGCATCGCCGCGATCACCATCATGATCACCGCGATCAGCCCCGGCACGATGTAGTTCCTCGACTCCAGTTCGGCGTTGAACCAGACGCGGCTGGCGACCACGAGCGGTATGCGGACGTCCTGGAAGCCGCGGCGGCCGAGCTGCCGGAGCATGAGGTCCTGGGAGAACGTCTCCGTAATGGCGTCGGCGTATCCGATGGCGATGGTGGCCGTGTTCGAGTCGCAGCCGTTGACGATCGCCTGGACGGGGGCCTCCCGCCCGGCGGCCAACTGCCGCGAAAAATCGTACGGGATCACCAGCCCCATGAGCACCTCTCGGGCGTCGATCGCCCGTTGGATCTCCCGGCCGTTGTCCACCCAGCCGCGGAGCGAGAAGTAGGGCGAGCCGGCGAATCGGCTCACCAGATCGCGGCTCTCCGGCGTGCCGCTCTGGTCCCAGACCACCAGCGGCACGTGGTCCACGTCGAGCGTCAGCGCGTAGCCGAACAAGAGCAGCATGAGCATGGGAATGGCGATCGCCATGCCCAGGCTGCGGGGATCCCGCAAGACGTGCAGGAACTCCTTTCGGGCGACGGCGGCCGTGCGGCGGGCGTTCATCGGGCGACCTCCTGCTCGGGCCGCTCCGCGCGGTCCCGCGCCTCGATGAGCGACACGAACACGTCCTCCAGCGACGGCGGGATCGGCTCGATCCGCTCCACCACGAATCTCCGCTCGGCCAGGCGGCGGCGGACCTCGGCGGCCGCCTGGCCGGCGTCCGCCGCCAAAATGTGCAGCGTGTTGCCGAACAGGGCCGGCTCCCTCACGCCCGCGAGGCCCTCCAGCGCCGCCATGGCCTCCTCCGGCCGTTGGCAGACCACTTCGAGCACGTCCTCCTGCATGGCCTCCCGCTTCAGCGATTCGGGGGTGCCCTGGGCGATCAGCTCGCCGCGATAAATCAGCCCGAGGCGATCGCAATACTCGGCCTCGTCCATGTAGTGCGTGGTGACGAAGACGGTCACGCCCTCGCCCGCCATCTGGTAGATCAACTCCCAGAACTGGCGGCGGCTGATGGGATCGACGCCGGAGGTGGGCTCGTCGAGGAAGACGATCGGCGGCCGGTGGAGGATGGCGCAGCCCAGCGCCAGCCGCTGCTTCCAGCCGCCGGAGAGGATCGAGGTTGGCCGGCGGCGGTGCTGCTGGAGCCCGGCCATGGCGATCACCCAGTCCTTGCGGTCCTGCTTTTGCGCACGCGGGATCCGGTAGATGCCGCTGTAGAAGTCGATGTTCTCCTCGACGGTCAGATCCATGTAGAGCGAGAACCGCTGGCTCATGTACCCCACGTTGGCCTTGATCTGCTCGGGCTGGGAGGCGAGGTCGAAGCCCGCCACGCTGCCCCGCCCTCCGCTGGGCGTCAGGAGTCCGCAGAGCATGCGGATGGTGGTCGATTTACCTGCCCCGTTGGGACCCAGGAACCCGTAGATTTCGCCCCGGTGTACCTGGAAACTGATGCGATTGACGGCCACAAAGCTGCCGAACCGGCGCTCGAGGTTCTCCACTACCACGGCCTTCGTGTCGGAGGGCGTGCCGGCTCTCCCCTCTCCCTTCGGGAGAGGGGCCGGGGGTGAGGGGGCATTGCTTGGAAGGTTCGATTTCAGCTCCCCCTCACCCTGACCCTCTCCCGGTCGTGCCGCATCGGCACGCGGGAGAGGGGACCGCGCCTCTTCCCTCTCTTGCCCCAGCGCCGATACGAACACGTCCTCCAGCGACGGCCGTGTGACGCGGACCGACTCCGGCGGCACCCCGGCGGCCCGCAGAACTTCCTCGACGCGGCCGGCCGCGGTGTCGGGCGTCCGGCTGACCACGTGGATGCGGTCGCCGAAGAGGCCCACCGTCTCCGTCGGCCATTGCCGGCGGAGGATCTCGGCCGCGCGGCGGGGCTCGCCCGTCCGAACCTCGAGGATCGTGTGCCGCATCAGCCGTTTGACCTCGTCGGGCGTGCCGCAGGCCAACAGCCCCCCATGGTGAACCAGCGCCAAGCGGTTGCAGCGTTCGGCCTCGTCGAGATAGGCCGTCGAGACGAAGATCGTCACCTTCTCCCGGAGCAGTTGGTAGAGGATCCGCCAGAAGTCGCGACGCGAGAAGGGGTCAACACCGTTGGTCGGCTCGTCGAGGAAGAGGACGCGGGGGGTGTGGATCAGCGTGCAGGCCAGCCCGAGCTTCTGCTTCATCCCGCCGGACAGGTTGCCGGCCAGCCGCCGCCGGAACGGGGCCAGGTTGCCGAAGGCCAGCAGGCGATCCGTCCGCTCCTGGCGCTGGCGGCGGGGGACACAATAGATATCGGCGTAGAAGTCGAGGTTCTCGATGACGGTGAGGTCCGGGTAAAGTCCGAACCGCTGGCTCATATAGCCGATTTGCTCCTTCACGGCCTCGGCCTGGCGGACGACGTGGCAGCCGGCGACCCAGGCGTCGCCGGAGGTGGGCTCCATGATCGAGGTCAAGAGCCGCATGGTTGTGGTCTTGCCCGCCCCATCCGGCCCGACCAGCCCGAAAATCTCCCCCTCCTCCACGCTCAGCGTCAGATCGCCGACCGCGGTCACGTCGCCGAAAGCCTTGGTCAGTCGCTCGATCCGGATGGCGGCCACGGGGGAAGGGATTAGGGATTAGGGATTTAGGGATTTAGGGATTTAGGGATTTAGGGATTTAGG
>JBEKCP010000305.1:0-8122 GCA_050014815.1 Thermoguttaceae bacterium
CGATGAGCTTTCTGCCCGCCGCCCGGTCCGGCGACATCGTCGTCCGCGCCGAAGGGCTCGCGAAGGCCTACGACCGGCCGCTCCTGGCCGACCTGGACGTCCAGATCACCCGCGGCCAGCGATGGGGACTCCTCGGTCCCAACGGCTCGGGAAAGACCACGCTCCTGCGATGTCTCCTGGGGCTGGAGACGCCGGACGCGGGCCACGTGCAGCTTGGGCAAGGCCTCGTCCTGGGCTACTTCGACCAGCACCTGGCCGGACTCGACGACGAAGCCGCGGTGGCCGACGCCATTCGCCCGCCCCACAAGCAACTCAACAACCAGCAGCGGCGGGACCTGTTGGCCAGGTTCGGCATCGTGGGCGACACCGCCTTGCAGAAGGTCGGCAAGCTCAGCGGCGGCGAGCGGTGCCGGGTGGCCCTGGCCCGATTGGCCACCCAGGAGGCCAATTTCCTCGTCCTGGATGAGCCCACCAATCATCTCGATCTCTGGGCCCGCGATGCCCTGGAGCGGGCCCTGGCCGCCTTCGACGGGACCGTGCTCTTCGTCAGTCACGACCGGTATTTCGTCAATCAAGTGGCCGATCACCTGTTGGTGGTCGAGGGGGGGCGGGTCCGCGTGATCGAGGGCAACTACCAGGCGTACCAACTCCTTAAGGACGGGCCGAAGAACGACCCCCCTCTCCGGGCACCGACCGAAGGTTGGTCGCGGGAGAGGGCCGGGGTGAGGGGGAATCGTTCTCGCAAATCTGGAAGTTCTTCTTCCCGCGAAGGCGTCGCCGGCCCGGACCCGGTCGGTCGCGGGGCAGAAGTCCCGGCGTCGGCGGCGGTTCCCCTACCGCAAGGCGGCCGAGATCGAGACCGAGATCCATCACCGCGAGGAGCACCTCAGGGATCTCAATGCCCAATTGGTCAATGAGGCGACCTACCGCGACGGCCGGCGCGTCCGCCAAGTCAAGGCCGAGATCGCCGACGAGCAGAAGGCCCTCAAGATCCTCTACGAGCACTGGGAGGAAGCAGTCGAGCTGAACTGGTAAGCGCCGCCGGTCCCCTCTCCCTCCGGGAGAGGGCTGAGGCCCAGTCCTAGTCCCCGCCGAGAACAGAAGCCAAGTGCTCGCCAAGCGTGGCTTCAAGATCGGCCTTGCCGCCGATGGTGTCGTCGTAAAAAATCACGCGGTAGCTGCGAATGTCAAAGGGCAGTTGTTCACCGCGGCGGGCTAGGAGGATTGTGGGCTTTTGCAGTGCGTGGGCATATCCGAGCTCATAGAGCACATTGTTGTTCGTCTCTAAAATCCAGATACATTACCAGTTTCGCTGGCTTTCTGTCAGATCCTCAACGCGATTCCGGCCGCGGCCGCTCGTCAACCGCGCCCTCCGGCCCAGCCGGTTGCGCCCTTGACACGAGCCTGCGGCCTAACGCGGTCTGGCGATTCTGGATGTCAGCGAAAATCGCGTCAACGTCAAAGTCGAATCGGGCTGCGAGTTGCTCACGCGCCCGCCGAACTTCCGCAACGATCGGGTCTTCCCACATGACATCATCCTCCCATGAGCTCCTCGGGCGTGCAGATGACGGGCATCCACATACCACCGGCAGCCGGGCCATTACAGGGCAACCTCCACTTCCCGGACTGCCACGGTCAGCGGCATGCCATGCGCCGCACGGGACTCCAAGCAACCGCGGATCGCCTCCTGGATGTTGCGGATCGCTTCCTCTTCGTCCTGTCCCTGAGAGACGCAACCGGGAATGGCCGGACACTCGGCCACGACCATCCCCGTCTCATCGCGCTGCAACGTCACGATCAGTCGCATCGTTCAAAATCCTCCCCCGGTAGACCAATTCCATGGTTCCGGGCGAATGACCTACCCTTCCCTCCGGCCTGACTCCAACGACCATAATAATTATAGGCGGCCGCACGGTGCGCCACAAGGGGGGCGGTGCGGCCAGATCCTGGGGAGATAAGAGGGAGAAGGGCGATGGATACGATTGATATTCATGCTTCCGGCAGCTCGTAGCCCTTGCGTCGGGGGCGGTCCAAAAGGCGGTTGGCCTCGTCGGAGTTGGTGAATCGCTCCGCGGCCGGGTCCCAGCGGAGCGGCTCCCCGACGCGGCCTGCCTCGCGGACGATGTTCACCAGGTAGCAGAGCGTCGAAGCCCGCTGGCCGATCTCGATGTCCGCATTGCACCGCTTCCGGCTCTTGATGCACTCGATCCAGTTCTCGATGTGGTAGGCGGTTTCGGGCCGGCGGTTCACTCCGGGGTTGTCCGGCGAGCGGACGAGTTCCTTCGGATTGCTGGCGAGCTTGTTGCGGTTGATCTCGATCTTCGCCTTCTCGCCGACGAAGATCGCGCCCAAGCCGGGCCCGCGGTCTCCGTCCAGATGGAGCGCGAGCTCGGTGCCGCCGGCGAACTTCATGGTCACCTTGGCCCGGGGGCCCCGAAGCTTCGCCATGCCGTGGTAGTCCGTGCCGGTGTCGATGTCGCCCGTCTCGCCGACCGTGACGCCGCCGACGGTCTTGCCGACGAACTTGCCCGTGTCGCGGACGGCCACGGGCTCTTCCAGCAGCAACTCGACCGGGCCGGTGGCGTCGGTCCCCAGCGCGCGGTTGATTTGGTCGTAGGAATGGGCGCCCCAGCCGGTCACGCCGAAGCACAGCCCGCCGCCGTCGTAGTCCCACCAGCGGGCCCAGCCGCCGTGCAGGGCGCGGTCGTAGGGCCGCAGTTCGGCCTGGTTCGTCCACACGTCCCACCAGGGCTCGACCGGGCCGCCGAGGTCCTTCGAGGAGGTCTTCGTCCATCGCTCGGGACCGACGAAGTTCGGGGCGATCACGGTCAGCACCCGGCCGATGGCCCCATTCTTCACGAGGTCGCTGGCCCAGTTGTTGATCGGCATCGAGCGCTGCTGGGTGCCGACCTGCGTGACGCGGCCGAGCTTCCGCGCCGCTTGAACGATCCGGCGGCCCTCGGCGATGGTGAGGCACATGGGCTTTTCGATATACGCGTCCATGCCGGCCTGCATCGCGAGGACGGCGATCCACGCCCGGGCGTGGGTCGTCGTCTCGATCATCACGGCGTCGAGCTTCTCCTGCTGGATCATCCGGCGGAAGTCTTCGTAGACGCCCCATTTCTCGTCGCCGCCGCGGGCCTTGGCGAAGCCTTGGGCCTTGCTCACCTGGCAGTCGCAGACGGCGACGACGCGGAAGCCGCGGACATCCTTGCCATCGCCGACGACGCCGTGGGCCCGGCCGCCGCAGCCGATCACTCCCACGCGGACCGTCTCGCTGGCCGGCGCGGCGCCATCGAGCCCCAGAACCCGGCCGGGCACAATCGCCGGCAGCGACATCGCCGCCGCCGCCCGTAACACCTCGCGCCGCGTCCAAGTAGATCGAGACATCTGAAATCCTCCGCTGGGTATGGGGTACTGTGGTTGGCCAAAGGGCAGGTCCGGCTCCTATTGTGCATTACGCGAGCGGCCGGCGTCAAGTGGCTGGCCGCAATTGCCGTGGCACAAACGATTTACAGGCCAGGATTGAGCTAAGATCAGTCGATTGACTCTAAATAGACATGTGTGATTCTTGGAGGAAAGCCCCCGGACTGCGTCCGGGGGTTGCGGTGCGGTGCGGGGTACCAGACCTACCGGAATTGTGCAAGGCTATTTAGTCGGCTGCACGCCCGGGATTCCGCCGGGACACGGCCTCGGGTACACTAACTGCCATGAAGACCTACAACGTCGGCATTCTCGGCTTCGGCATGATCGGCAAGGTCCATGCCTATGGGCACCTCAATCTGCCGTTCTGCTACGATCCGGTCCCGCTGGCGACGCGGATCACGCACGTCGTCGCCAGCCGGCAGGAGACGGCGGAAAAGGCGAGGCAAGCGACCGGCGCCGCGGTGGCCGCCACCGACTTCCGCGTGGCTACCGAAGACCCGTCGGTCGACATCGTCCATGTCTGCACGCCCAACCACCTGCACTGCGAGGCCCTGCTCTCGGCCATGCGGCAGCAGAAACACATCTACTGCGACAAGCCGCTGGCGGCGTCGATGGACGAGGCCCGGCGGATCGAGGCCGCGCTGGCCGACTACCGCGGCACGGCCCAGATGACCTTCCAGTACCGGTTCTACCCGGCGACGCTGCGGGCGCGGCAATTGGTCGAGGACGGGGCGATCGGCGAGGTCCTCGCCTTCCGCGCAACCTATCTCCACGGCGGCAGCGCCGACCCGCAGGCGCCGATGCGATGGAAGTTCAGCCGGGCGGCCGGCGGCGGCGTAATCACCGACCTGGCGTCACACCTGTTCGACCTGGTCGAGCACCTCGCGGGCCCGATCGGGTCGCTACTGGCCGAGACCCGCGTGGCATACCCCGAGCGCCCTTCGGCCGACAACCCGGCCGAGAAGGCCGCCGTCGACGCCGAGGACTCTGCGGTGCTCTTAGCGCGGCTGGCCTCGGGCGCATTGGGCACGATCGAGGCGACGAAGCTCGCCGCCGGCAGCGAAGACGAGTTGCGGCTGGAGATCCACGGGACCCGCGGGGCGTTGCGATTCTCGGGCATGGACCCGCACCACCTGGAGTTCCACGACGCCACAGTCCCGGACCGCCCCTGCGGCGGCTCCCGCGGCTGGACCCGGATCAACTCCGGCGGGCGTTACCCGCCGCCGGCGACGGGCTTTCCGAACCCGAAGGCCCCGATCGGCTGGCTCAGCGCCCACGTGGCGTGCCTGGCGAATTTCCTGGCGGCGATTGCCGAGGGCCGGCCCGCCGCGCCGGATCTCCGGCAGGGTCTTCGCGTCGAGCGTCTGATGGACGCCGCCCGCCGCTCCGCCGCCGAGCGGCGATGGATCCCTGTTAATGCCGTTTCAAGTGAGTGACCTTCTTCTTGTGATTCGACGTGCTGTTTGGTGCGAATTCTGGTACTCCTTTGCACCTTTGCGCCTTAGCGCCTTTGCGTGAAATACGCCCCATCCCGAACCGATATCCTTGCGAATGGCCCCTCTGCGGATAGGGCAACCACTTCCAAAGGAATGCCCAACGGTAAAGAAGGGCCTGTCGTGAAAGCGATGCGGGGACTGCGAAGGATTTCACGCAAAGGCGCAGGGGCGCAAAGACGCAGGGATCGTGGAGCCGGAACGGTGGTGGCGCGCGCCCCTTTCGTCCCCCGGCCTCAATTGCCTGGCCCCGCCTCCTCCCACCACCAGTCTCCGTCCAGGATTTCCGATACTAGCTTCTTGATTTCAGGATGATCGTGGAACGGGCAATTACCTTCTGACAGGCAGACGATTGCATCATCCGTCTTCCCCACTTGCGCCAGCACTCTCGCGAGTCCAAAGTAGCTTTCGTGCCCCGCACCGAGTTCGATAGCTCTTCTAAATGCCTGCTCAGCCTTACCGTAGTCGTCAAAAAAGACATCTAGCACATAGCCAAGCTCTTGATACGCCTCGGCATTTGTGCAATCGCATCTGACTGAGTCTTCGTAACAACGGAGATAGTCCTCGCGCATATAACCGTACTCACCGCCGCATCGCCGCATGATAATCCCCCAGCCATACCATAACGTGGATGACTCTGGGTGCTCAGCTACCGCTGCCAGGCAGAGATCCACAATCTCTTTCGTGGGAGATTGTCCTGGTTCTGGCCACAGTCTCTCTATTTCGTCGAGGTATGCGTCCGCTTCCATATGGCAACGATCGAAGCAGGGGAATCCCAATCTCCGTTCCCTCTGTTTCCTCCTGTTCCTATTCCCTCGGATCTACATCCTTCGGGCGCCTGCGGTGGCCAGGTCGTCGAGCCAGGCCTCGATGAGCGTGGCCTGGTTGGCGTTGCGATCGATCTGGGCGGCGGCTTCGAGGCAGCGGTCCAGGGCCGCCGCGGCGTCGCCCGACCATGGGGCGGAGGCCGGAGGGGCGGGGCGGTCCTGGTCGTCGTCGGGCAGCGCGGCGCCGCTCTGGGCGTGGAGCAGTTGGCGGTAGAAGTCGGCGGCAAAGGCCGCCACCTGCCGGAGCCGCGCACGCCGGGCGGGCGCCTCCTTGCCCGCCTCGTCCACAAACGCCCCAACCGCCTGCGCCAAGCCGACGCTGTCCAGGGCCGGCGCCGCCAGTCGCTCGAAGAGCAATTGCCGGAACGTCCAGAGCCCCGGGTCGGCCAACTCGACCGCCCGCGACAGGCTCCCGCCCGCATGGCGCGCCAGCCGCGATGCCTCGACCGGATCGCCCACCACGCCCTGAGTCACCAGAAGCTCCGCCACCACGTCCGCCGCCAAGGGCTGGAACCGGACGAGCTGGCAGCGGGAGCGGATCGTCGGCAGTTGCCTCGCAGGGCTCGTGCCCACCAGGATCAGCACGGAGCGGGGCGGGGGCTCCTCGAGGATCTTCAAGAGGCAGTTGGCCCCCTCGGCGTTCAGGTCGTCGGCGTCGTCGATCAGGGCGATCTTCCGGCCGCCCATGTACGGCTTCAGGGCGATGCGGTGGCACAGCCCCTCCCGGCCGCGGTGCTCCCGGTCGCCCAACAGGAGCTCCACGGGGATAAATGCCTTGTCGGCGGGCCGGCTCACCACGTCCACGTCCGGATGGGTCCCGGCCAGGGCGAGGCTGCAGGAGGGGCAGGTGTCGCACGGGTCGAGCGACTCTTCCGGCCGCGCCTGGCAGAGCATCGCCTGCGCAAGCTTCAAGGCGAACGTGCGTTTGCCGATCCCGGCCGGCCCGGTGAAGAGAAAACTGGTGGCCAGCCGGCCCCGCCCCAATGCACGGCGGAACTGCTCGACCAGTCGATCATGTCCGCGGATGCCGTGCCAGGTCATAAGAGGGATTAGGGATTGGGGATTAGGGATTGGGGATTGGGGATTAGGGAGCGGGCTGGTCCGTTGCAAGTGACAACTGACAACTGACAACGGACAACTGACATCTTATCTTACGTTCATCCTTCTCGCGACGGCCTGGCGCAGTTCTCGTTGGACCTCCTCAACCGGCCGGGCGGCGTCGACGACGACGATGCGATCGGGCTGCCGCGCGGCCTCGGCCAGGAAACCATCGCGGACCCGCTGGTGGAACGCCGCGCCCTGCCGCTCCATGCGGTCCAGCGGCCGGTCCAGCCGGGCGCCGGCCGTGGCCGGGGGCATGTCCAGCACGAGGGTCAAGTCGGGCATCAGGCCGCCGGTCGCCACGCGGCCCACCTCCCAGAGCGTGTTGATGTCCAATCCGCCCCCGTAGCCCTGGTAGACCACGTTGGCCAGCAGGTAACGGTCGGCCACGACCGTTTTGCCCGCGCCCAGCGCGGGCCGAATGATCTCCTCGACCAGTTGTGTGCGGGCCGCCATGTAGAGCAGCATCTCGCTCCGCCGGTGGATGGCCAGGTCGTGGCGGTCCAGGAGCAGGTTTCGGACGGCCTCGCCCAGCGGGGTGCTGCCGGGGTCGCGGCAGGCGACCACGTCATGGCCATTCTCGCGGAGCCAGCGGCAGAGCAGGTCCTGTTGCGTCGATTTTCCGGTGCCGTCGCCGCCGTCGATGGAGAGGAACATGGCGTTATTGTACACGGCCGGAAAGGCGGGGCGAAGGGGCGGGCGGGCGGAAGGAGGAAGGAGGAAGGAGAAAGGAGAAAGGAGAAAAGCGGAAAATAGCCGCGGATGTATATCCGCGGCGGGCGGGGGGATCCGGCACACGGAGCGTGTTTTGGACTAAATGACCTTGCACGATTTTTGGAGGAGAAACATCGACCGGAAACCTAGCCGCGGAGCGGCGGCAGTCAATAGCCAGGGGCATGAGCCCCTGGACTTGGCGCGCAAGCCCCGGAGGGGCGGCAGAAATCGGACACCGGCCTTCTGTCGCCCCTTCGGGGCTGGGTGCCGTCTCGGACTGGCCTCCCAGGGGCTAACGCCCCTGGCTATTGACTCTCGCCCCTCCGGGGCTTGCGCACTCCTCCCAAGGTCACGCACGGCTATTTAGCCGAACTGGTGGGGCTCGCCGACCAACGCTGCGCACGGTGCCCGTCGACCCACCCTACATGCTACATGTACGGTGGTCCGGCACACGGAGTGTGCCGCCTACATGACGGGAGCCCCGTCCGGCAGCCATGTTACAGCGGGGGCGGCGATCGGGATCGCGACGGTCCGACAGGTCACGGGCCGGCAGAGCTCGGC
>JBEKCP010000306.1:0-7375 GCA_050014815.1 Thermoguttaceae bacterium
CCCGAAAGAAGCGAAATGTCGAAAAAGAAAGCTGGGGCGACCAGCGGGACTGCCAGATTGCCTGTGTTTTACGGGCTTTCGTCCTTTCGGGCTTTCGTGATTGCCCAATTTCCGTGCTCCAGTGCTCAGTGCTCGTTTTTTTTGCGATTCGTCTTGGCGGGAGGGTGGGCTAATGTTATAGTCCCGCGCCGCATTTTGGCGGCTGTCCGAAAAACCGCCTTTGGGGTCGTGGCCGCACATGGACGGCTCTGGAAAAAACTTGCTCTTTGCGATGGCGGCCTGCCTGCTGGCTGCCGGGGGGACCGCCTGCCATTCCGTCTCCCACCAGCCGGAGGTAATTGCCGGGGTGGAATCACCCAGTGCGCGGATTGCCCATCTCAAGAAGCTGGCCGAGGAAGTCAAGAAGATGGATCCCGGCCAGAAGGGACAGGTGGCCATGGAACTGACCCAGCAGATCCAGAAGGAGGAGGATCCACTGCTGCGGGCGGAGATCATTCGGACCTTGACGGCCTGTGGCAGTCCGGGGGCCGACGGGGTGCTGAGGGCCGCCCTGAAAGACCCGGAGGCCGACGTCCGCACGCTCGCCTGCACCCTTTGGGGAAAACGGGGCGATGCCGAGGCGGTGAAACTCTTGGCCGACGTTCTGGCCGGCGACGAAAAGGACAAGGATGTCCGCATGGCGGCTGCCAGGGCCTTGGGTGCGACCCACAATCCGGCCGCCATCGCGGCCTTGGGCATGGCCCTGGCCGAGAAGGACCCGGCCATGCAGTACTGTGCCGTCGTTTCGCTCCGGAGTGTGACGGACCGGGACTTGGGCAACGACGTGGACCGCTGGCGCGCGGCCATCAGGGACGGTTCGCTCCAGCGGGCCGACTCGCCGACCCTGGCCGAGCGGCTGCGACGGGGGACCTTTTGAGAGGGCATAATGGCGTTGCCTCAGGCTACGGGAACCCGTACTATAAAGTGGGTACGAGAGAAAAATGGAACCGTTGCGTCTCACTGACCGGTTCAAGACGCTACTGGCGATGGCCGTCGGGCTGACCGAGCCGGGCGGGATGGACGCGGTTCTGCTCTTGTTGGAGGGGACGGCCGATTGGCAGCGGCTGCGAAACCTGGCCGGCACCAGCAAGCTCCTCGTCGCCGCGGATTCCAGCGACCAGTTGGCCGGGGCGAAGGAGGCGGGACTGGAGCCCATCCGGCTCGACATGCCCGATAGCCCCGTCCATGACAAGCTCACCCAGGCGGTGCTGGAGGCCCTGGCGGACGACGTTCTGGCCCCCGGCTCCTCCGTGATCGCCCTCTACAGCGGCTTCGATTCCGAATCGATCGACTCGCTAAGCGTGATCAACCTCGACGAGCACCTCAATCGCCTGACCGGCCGCGACCTCCGCAAATTGGAAACCCAGGTGCCGCTGGACACCCTCAAGCTCGTCGTCGACCTGGCCGTGGACATCGGCCGGGAGGGGCGGGAGGGGAAGCCGGTGGGCACGCTCTTCGTCGTGGGCGATTCCCGAAAAGTCCTCGCTTCGAGCCGTCCCGCCGGCTTCGATCCCGTGAAGGGCTACAGCCGCAAGGAGCGGAACCTCGACGACCCGCGGGTCCGAGAGGGCATCAAGGAGATCGCGCAGATGGACGGGGCGATCATCGTCTCGGCCGACGGGACGGTCGAGGCCACCTGCCGGTACCTGGACTGCTCGGCCGCGGACGTGACGCTCTCGAAGGGGCTTGGCGCCCGGCACTGGGCGGCCGCCGCCATCAGCCGCGCCACGGGCGCGGTGGCCATCACGGTCAGTCAAAGCAACGGCACGGTCCGCATCTTCCAGAACGGCGAGACCGTGCTGCGGATCGAGCCCTACTTGCGCCGGCCCATGGTCTGGAAGGGGTTTGAGGAAGGGCCGGCGAAGGAGGAAGGGTGAAGGCGGAGGGCGGAAATCAGTGTGGTGGGACGAGGTACGAGTCGCACCAGGAAAGGGGCTGAATTCCGGTTGATGGGGCTTGTACTTCGTGCCACCCTTCGGCTGAACGACTCGAACGGGCCATGCAACGCATTGACCTCATTCTCACTTTTCGTGGCATGGATGTGCCGACCGTCAAGGTAACGGGCCACGATGCATGTTGTCTGACGTTGCGAGAGATTGTTGACGGCCGCAAGCAACGGTCTGGTCCACTTCTGTTCGCATATCAGGAGGGTATCATCTGGCGGACGTTTCTAACGGACGTCAAAGCAGGACAGTACCGGCTTACGTTGATCAGCAATGACCTTCACTGTGCAAAAGACGTTTCTATCAATGACGGCGTCCTATCGGCCGGCGTTCTGCACGTCCAATTCAACCGCGATGATTGTCATCGGAAGTTGTTTCCGGCTTTTCTAAGGCGGCTTTGGTGGAACCTTGGGGAGTTTCTTAAGAACCGACGAGATCATCCCAGCCGAGACCACCGAGTACTGTCTCGTTACCGCCGTCGCTTCCGTCGCGGCCCGGTCGGATCGTGGCTTTCATCCCACGATATGTTGACGATCTACGGTACTTCCATTGAGTTTCGCAAGGATTTCACCGGCAGAGTTCGCACTTGGGGGTGGGGGGACGACGACAATTCAGCGGTGGAGCGAGATTTCCGATGGCAGTGTGTAGGAGATTTCTCAATTGACGTGCAACCGGTGGATGGAGACATTAATCCCGAAGACTGGGGCATCGTTGAATATGACTTTCGTGTATCTCGCAGTGCGTACGGGACGCGCCAGTTGCTGATGTACCGAATTCATAGCAAGGACGGACCCGCCGTTAACTCTGACGAGCCGGGTTTTTGGTGGTCTTCGCACGCGGTAGCGCTCGTGGAAAAGCGCGGCTATGATTGGAAATAGGTTGAATTCCAATCTGCGAAATCTGCGTAATCTGTGGATCGTCTCGTCCTAACGCATGTGCTGCCCTGGCTTGGCGCCGTCGTCGGCGAGAACGGGTTGAACGAGCAAGCGGGACAGGGCCGATGAAGTGAACCTGGCGGGGTTGGGCCATTATGTATTTTGAAATCGTCGGCCGGATCGACAACGTGCAGATTATCGCCATCGGAGGCCCAATCCGCGAGGTCATGCGGCTACAGCGTCAATTTGGCCCCGCCCGCTGGCGAAAGCTCAAGGGCATGGCCACCGTTCGCCTCCAGAGTGGCCGATTGTGCCGCGCCGAGGTACACTGGTATGAGGCCCACGGCAAAGGTCGAAAGAAGATGAAGATTAAGAGGATTGTGGAGGAATAGCAATGCCACAGAACAAGCGGAAGCAGTTTGTGTTGTGCGTCAAGAACGACGCGTGCGAAGACCTGGAGCCGAGGAAGGTGTACCAGGTTCTTCCCGACCGCACAGCCGCGAAAGATGGTTATCTGCGCGTCGTCGACGAGTCAGGCGAGGACTACCTCTATCCCGAGTCCTATTTTGTCCCCATAACCTTGCCCGCTGCGGCACAAGATGCGCTGATCGTGTCCCGGTAGGAAGGCCAGGCGGTGTTTTTCGCCTTCCGCAGAAAAGGTGGGCAGAAAAGCTGTCGGGAACCGTTTCCGGGCAAGAAACCATGAGAACAACGGTTCCTGCCTCCTCCCCCAGGCGTGATCGCGTTTCGCTGCGTGGTGGACCGCTGAGGTAACCGTCCACGGGGCGCGTCCCCTTCGGCCGGGAGAGGACAGGTCCGCGTCACTCGCGTTTCAACCAGCCGCGCTCGATCAACTCTTGCTCCATCCGCTCGTGGAAGGCGGGGGCCTCGTGGGGCGCGACAGTGGTGCCGACCGTATCCCGGCCCAGCACCCACGCGCGGTCGTGCGGCTCGGTCGAGACGATGTACTTGTAGTTCTTGAGCGACGCTAGAAGCTCCGCGGATTGCGAGGCCGTCATGCCGGGCGGCAACTCGAAGACGTCGTAGGCCCGCCCGTGTTTCACGGCCCAAACGTGGAGCAGCCGCTGCAACATCCAGTCGGCCGGATTGCGGATCCGGCCTTCCCAATCGCTCGACAGGGCCCAGGTCGTGTAGGGACGAAGGACGGCCAGGTCCGCCTTGGGCTTGGGCGGCGGCGAAGCGATCAGCCGCCGGTGGAAGGCGGCAGCCCGCTCCCAGCTTTCCGGCCGGGCCTTCGGAAACGTGCCGCCGTATCCCAGCCACATCACGGCATCGACGCCCTGCCGCCACTGCTCCCCGGCCATCCGATCGACCTCGTCCGGCGAGACGTGGATCAATCCGCCGGGCCCGTACTGGTGGGCCTGCATCCACGGAATCAGCGGCCTGTGGTAGCGCCGGGCAAGGCCCGCACAGTAGCTCATGTCCGTCGGGATGACGTCGCTGTAGCCGTCCTTCGACACGGGGTACGGGTCCAAATGGACGATGTCGAGGTTCTGCGCCAGCAGTTCCTGGCCGCTTCCGTCGTGGTCGTTCGCGAGGTGGAACACGCCCAGTCGCGTCGTGTTGCGCATCAGCAAGAGCCCGGGGGCCCTCCGCGCGATCTCCTCGCGGACGAGGCCCGCCAGCCGGGCACAACCCTCGTGCAGCGTATAAAGCCACCAGGCGTAGGCGTCCACCCCGTAGATTTCCGGGAAACCCCAGGTGCGCGGGTATTCCAACGGGCCGGCACGCTCGGTAAACGCCCGGATCGCCGGCTCGCTGTAGTCCCAGAGCGGGTAGCTGCCGGCGGGCGTATTCAGATGGCCCGTGATGTAGAAACACTCGTCGCCGAACCGCGCGGCCAGGACCAGGTCGGACGGGAAGGCGCCGCCGGCAGCCTGCGTCCACGTGTCCAGGATCCGGCGGACGTGGCGGCGCAGGGCTTCCTGGGTGCTCGACGCGGAGGCGCTGACGTCGCCGGCGCCGAAGATCCAGTACTGCCGCGTCCCGAAATAGGGCCAGTAGACGGCAATGCCCACCCGATCGAGCATCGCGCCGTCCAGGCCGGTCAGGTCGAACGTCAGCCGGTACAACGTTCTCCCGGCAGTCTCGCTCGACAGGGGCATGTCCGGCGTCACGCTGTCGATTTCCAGCCGCGTGCCGGCCGCCGCCGGGGCGATCGCGGCGGGCACGATCTTCAAGTGCTGCCGGCCGTCAAACGGCCTGAGCGGCACAACGATCTCGGCGCGCAGGGGCGGCGGCATGTCGGGGAAGTAGTGCCCGATCTGCTCCGTCTTCTCCGCCGCGCGCGGGTCGCCGGCGACGCCGCTCCTGCGCGTGTAGGCGAAGCCCCTGGCGTAGACCGGCGGCTCGATGACGATCTCGTGCTGCTTCGCCTCGAAGCGAAACAGGTGGCGATCGATCGCCTTGCCGCGATAGACGCCGCCGATCATGAGGGCGTCGACCGGGGTCAGCTCCGCCTCTTCGACGAGTTTGCGAGTCTCGGTGATCTCGGGCAGCTCGATGCAGTACTTCATTCCGCTCCGCCGCGCACGTTCCAGGGCCACGTTGGCATCGGCGACGCCACGGACATCGAGGCCGAGCAGGCCGACGCCGTGGGCCTTCAGGTCGGCAAGGTCCTCGTCCCACGATTTCACTTTCTTGTAGCTGATCCAGGCCATGGGCCATCGCGGGTCGCCGGGACGAATCGGCGAAGCCGCAATCCGGTCTTCGGCCGTTGCGATCGAGCCCGGCACGAAGGCGGCCGGCCCCGCGGCGAGAATCAGGAGCAAAGCGGCGTGCCGGCGGAGCATGTTCAATCTCAACGGCGGGATGGGGGGCGTTTGGAAACCGGTCCTCATGATCGCCGATATCGCGTCGGCCTGTTACGGTTTCTCGATCGAGATCGTTCTCTCGACCGGCACGGCCGTTTGCACCGTGGGCTCGACGCCGCTGCCGAACTGGCAGGCCACGACCTTCACGGCGATGGGGAAGGGTGCGCGGGCGGGAATCTCCGCAGTCTCCAGCTTGCCGCCGACGACCGTCGCCGGGCCGTAGGCGACGTAGTACTCCACCGGCAGGCCGGAGTCGCTCGTCGCCTTCAGCACCACGGAGCCGCCGGCCTTCAGGTTGCCGACCGGCGGGAAGGCGATGGTCTGGGGCTTGCCGCTCTTCAGGCCGGCGAAGCCGCGCGGCAGCATGCCCACCATCTCGGTATAGCGGTACTGGCCGTCGCCGGTGCTGAAGGCCATGAAAGTCGGGCGCGAGGCTTCCGTTGCGGGCGCCAGGCAGTCGTACTTGATGCGGAGGGTGTTCGGCCCCGCAGCCGCCACCGGCCCGCCTACCTGCTTGACGAGGATCGGGGCGGTCGAGCGGCCGGCGGGTTGGCCCGCCTGGGCCCATCGAGGCCCGCCGCTGGGGTGCCGGACGGGGTAGGCGTCGGCGTAGGCCGGATGGACTTCAAAGGTCTGCCCGTCGCCCACCCACGTGATTTTTGAGAAGAAGAATCGCGCGCCCGCGTCCACCGAGTACGGGTCGTTCCACTTGATGAACTGGTCTTTCTTGCCGAACCCGCCGGCATGGTAGGCGACGGTGGCGTCGGCGATTTCCTGGTCGAAGTGCCAGGCCGCGTTGCTCTTGTCGCCCTGGTACTTGTCATAAGGGGCGGGGGGGAACTGGCCCGGCGCCTTGATGGTCAAGTCGCTGAGCCATCCGCTGTGAAAGTCGATCTCCTTGAGCGCGACCGGTTCTGCGGCGTCGCCTGGCCACGAGGCGGGGATGCGGGCTTGCGCCGCCTTGCGGATCCAGAGGGCCAGGTACGCGGCGTTGCGGTCGGACCACCCGAAGTGCCCCGCCCCCGGCTCGACCACGATGCTTGCCAACCGGCGCTCGTCTTCCCGGCGGAAGGCGGCCAGCGCGTCGCGGCCGCCCTCCCAGGTCTCGCGGCCGGCCTCGTTGCGCATCGTGCCGCCGAACTCGTCGAACTCGCCGACCATCATAAGGGCCGGCACGCCGGACCCGACGGCATCGGGCCCGCCCGGCACGCCGCCCCGGTACTGCACCAGTCCGAAGCACCGCGGCGCCATCTTCACCGCGAGGCCCTTCGCCTGCGGGCCGCCGGCCGAGTGGCCGACGAACATCAGCGGCGCCGCGGACAACTCGCGGTAGCCCGAAACCTTCGCCAGGTCGTCCAGCACCTTCTGCACGTCGACCGCGCCCAGCCCGCACTTCAGAAAGACGATGGCCAACCGCTCGGCCGCGCACGCCTGCCGGATGCGGGCGTCCTTGACGAATTCGCGTTCCATGAGCGTCATGCCGCTCATCACCACGCCCCGCACCTGCTGGGCCTCGGGCGGGAGCCAGAGGTAGGCCGTGCTCTCCTTGCCGCCGGCAACGTTTGCGGCGACGGCGTGCTGGAACACTGCGGCCGACGCGGGCAATTGACAAAACGCGAACACGAGCAACGCACCGTAGGCGCAACGCATCTTTCGTCTCCAAAGCGGTGTTGAGATGGTTCCC
>JBEKCP010000307.1:0-7366 GCA_050014815.1 Thermoguttaceae bacterium
TGGCCGCCCTGCTGACCCCGAGGGTCTCGGGCGATCGTTTGGTCCTTGATCTGGACGAGAAGAACCCGACAGTCGCCAGACTGTTGACTGCCACCGCGGCCGCCATCGAGCGGGCCCGCGACGCGGCCAAGCAGTCACAATCGATGAACAATCTCAAGCAGATCGGCCTGGCCATGCTTGAGTACGAGAGTAGCCACAAGCACTTCCCGCCGCCCGCCAGCCATGGCCCGGGCGGCAAGCCGCTTTTGAGCTGGCGGGTGGCGATCCTACCGTATCTGGGGCAGGATCAGCTTTACAAGCAGTTCCACCTCGACGAGCCCTGGGACAGCTCGCACAATGAGGCCCTGATCGAAACGATGCCGGCGGTGTTCCGCTCGCCCAAGTCGAAGGCCGCCAAGGGTCGCACGAACTACGTCGTGCCGGTCGGCGGCGGCGCGCTCTACTCCTCGCCCAAAGACCAGCCCAAGCTGGACGACATCGCGAAAGGGAAGGGCACGTCCGTCACCATCATGACCGTTGAAGTGGACGACCGGCACGCCGTCATCTGGACCAGGCCGGACGACCTCGTGTTCGATCCCCAGGATCCGAAGAAAGGCGTGGGCGGCCTGTTCGAGGACGGCTTCAACGCCGGGTTCTGCGACGGCTCGGTCCGTTTCATTCCCAAGACGATCGACCCAAAGACGCTCAAGGCCCTTGTGACGCGGGCCGGGGGCGAGAGGGTCGGCGGCTTTTAGGATCGGCCTGGAGTCGACATAGTCAATCATCACGATACAGGGTAAATCAGGCGGCGGTGGTTTCATTCTGTTGCTCTACAGGTCGGAGGTGTTTCATGGGTCGCACGTTGCTTTGTTCGCTCGCTGGTGCCGGGGCCGGGTTCCTTGTTGGTTTTGCGGGCGTACTCATTCCGGCTGGCACACAACATGCGGGCGACGCAGGAACTGTCGCGTTGTTTGTGGGTATTTTCCTCGCCGGTTCCGGGGCCATAGCCGGTGCCATCATTGGCGGCGTGGCGGATTTGCGGGAGTTCTTCAGGAGGAAGGACCAAGCCCCGAGGGAAGGACAGGGTCGAGACAAGCCAGAGTCCGGGAACCGAGTGGACTAAACCGCCGCCATTCGGTCAACTGCCCGCTGGCCCGCTGACGCTCAATCACCGCCCGCCAATGCCGCTGCCGGTCCCCGTTCGTGGCCCTCGCCATCGCCTGGTCCTCCGAATGCCTTGGACGAGTCGTACCCAGGCATCCAGCCTACCAGAGCTAAGAACTATCAGAATCCTGTGTCGCGGCCGGTTCCGGTGTCTATCGGCTATCGACCGCCTCCGCGGCGGCCTTTACCTCTTCCGCTTGCCAACCGACACGGTTGGTTCGCGCCAGGAGCCTTGCCAGACGCTTGCCCTCGTCGCCGGGTACGCGGCGAAGGATCTGCACGCCGGCCCGGCGGACAGCGCTAAAATCCCCTTTGGTCCTGGCGACCGCCAGCGACATGCCGATCGCGGCGGCGTCCTCCGCGGCAGCGGCGGCGAGGATCGCGTCCACCGCCTCATCGACTTTCCTCTGGTCGAATCCGGGTTTACTGCCGTAGCCGAACTTATAGATCCGCTCTTCGGCCGCGAGCGCATCGGCGGGCATGGCCGGCTTGCCGGCGAATTCGTGCGACATTTCCAGCGCCAAACGATACTCTTTCACGGAGGCGGGGGCCGCGAGGACTTTCGGCAGCGACGAGGCCGCCTGCGCCACCTTCATCTGGCGACAGACTTCAAGTTCCCGCGTCACGTCCCGTTGGCCGGCCCCTTCCGCAAGCCACTTTGCATAGAGCGGATTCGCCTCCTCGCGCGGCCACCCGAGGAACGCATTACGGGCGGCCCCGGCCACGTCGGCATCGGTCGAGGCCAAAAGGCCGATCAACCAGCGGTTGACCGCCTCGTCCCGTGACCCGCGCATCGCTGCCACCAGCCGTGCCCGCTGCGGCAGGCGAGCGGCAATGGCTTCGTCGATGATCTTCAACGCCCGTGCCCCTTCCCGGCTCAACCACGTCTCGCAGGAACTGCCCGCAAAGCTACCAAGGTCCTCGGTCACCACGCCCCGGAGAAGGGCCGGGAGCACGTCCTCGCCTTTCAGCGAAAGTTTCCGTTCTACGTGAGCAAAGTCGTAGATCGGCATGAAGCCGTACCAGGCGAAGTTCTTGTCCCGGCTGAGGTAGAACAATTCCCGGTGCTGCCGATGCGGCACGTCGTCGGCGACCAGCCCCGCTTTGTCGTAAGGCTCGGCGTTGGCCGGCAGTTCGACACCCCATATCTGGATGTGGTCGTCGAACCGGTTCATGCTCTGCAGACGCTCGGCTTCGGGCAGTTTCATGGCGGCCGCCTCCATCCGCATGCTCAAGTCCCCGCTCTGAGGAACGGCTTTGAGTGTCCAGGTCGTCTGCCAGAGGATGGCCGAACTCGCCGGCCGGCCGTTCCAAGTGGTCCGGCTGATGCGGAGGCCGTCCTTGTAGCCGAGGACATCGGCAATCCGCTCCACTTCCTGCTTGAACGCTTCGTCCTTGCGGATTGTCGGTGATTCTCCGCCGAAGGCGACGGAAACTGCCGCGCCTGCCAAAAACAGGGCGGCAAGCTGGCGGGTCTTGTTGCTCACGATGGCCACGGTCTGCATGGTTCGGTCCTCCCGCGCTGCCTTCCGAGACGTCTGGTTCGGGAAGGGCAACCGCCCTCCTACCACCATAATCATAACAGGAGACGCCCGCGCCGTCTATAACGACTTTGAGACACGTCTTGCGCGGGACGGGCTGTCGGCATTGCTTCAGTGGGCGTCCAGCCGGATGGCAGACCTGAAGTCCGAGACCGAACGGTTCCAGAACCATCTGCTTGAGTCGAGGCAGGAGGCGGAAAAGGCGAGCAAGGCCGCGGACCTGGCCCATCGCCTGGCCAGCGTCCATCATCGCGAGGCATGCCGGCTCCGACATCAGGACGCGCAGGCCGAGTACGACAGGTTTGATGGCGAACGCGTGGAGGCGAAGCGACAAAAGGAGATCTGGCGGGCTGCTATCGGCGCGGCGACCAAGGCCACGGACGAACTGCGGCGGGTCACCGACGCCATCCTGCGAATCGCCGTCGAGGCCGCCGAGGATGAACGGGCGATCCACGAACTCGGCGAATCGGGACTGCTTCCGCCCGCCCGAGACGTAGAGACGCTGCTGGACTGGCTCCGTCAGCGGAATGTGACTTGCTGGTCCGGATGGGAGTACATCGAGAAAAACATCTCGCCGAACGACCGGCGCGAACTCATCCAGCGGCTGCCACACGTCGCAGCGGGAGTCCTTGTCGCCAGTTCGGACTACGAACGCCTTGCCGACCTGTTCGCATCAGAGGATGACAGTTCCGCGTACCCAACTTCCTATTGCATTCGGCATAGAAGTCGCGCGCACGGTAGGAAGAGCCATTCCGGAGTGGAATGCGCAGCTCGACGAAGTCGTCAGCGAAAACTGGCTTTGCGGCGAAGCCTATGCCTAACAATACGGTCGCGCCGACCGCTACGACTAGGTGACAAAGACGATTGCCCGGCATGGTTGGGGCCTTGGGTTACAGTCCCATGAATGTGGCCCCAGTCCGGCACCAAAAGCAAAAAGGAGCGTTGACCAAGGCCGCTCATCCGGCCCCCGCCAAGGGGCACCTCAGAACAGCACCTGGCCGGCACTCCCTTGGGCAGGGAGCGCTCGGACCAAGCACTGCTTCTGATGTTCGAGGACCCGAGGGTCCAGGTTGGCGGTTTCGGATGAAGCAGAACTTGACGCCTACGCGTCGATCAAATTGTGTCAATCACGGTCGTCAAAAGGCCGTTCTTTTCTTCCTTCCTGTTTGTTGGCAACTTACCCGGCCGAGGGCCGGGAACACCTATCAGCATAGTGGGGCGATTCGCCCTGTCAATAACCCGAGGCGGCGAGCCGAACAGGGATTGATCCCCCGGCCTGAGGCAAGCACAATAGAGGGATGAAACTCCCGGCAGCCATGCCATTCGGCACCATCCCGAGCGTCCTGAGCCAACGGGCCCAATGGGCTGGTGGCCAGGGCCTGGTCTCCTTGCTCATGGCCAAGGCATTGGCACACCCCCATCTGATCTCCCTGGCCGCCGGGTTCGTGGATCAGCAGTCGCTCCCCGTCGAGCCGACTGGCCAGGCCCTGGACCGCATCTGGTCCGATCCGGCGCTGGCCCGGGCCGCCCTCCAGTACGGCACCACGATCGGCTACCCGCCGCTCCGCGAGGCGGTGCTGGACCGCATGCTGCGGGCGGACCATCTCGCGGCCGCCGAGTTGGGCATTGCGCCTTCCCAGGTCGTGCTCACCGCCGGGAGCAATCAGCTCCTCTACTTGGTCGGCGACGTGCTGCTGAGCCCTGGCGACATCGTCCTCTGCGGATCTCCCACCTACTTTGTCTTCCTGGCGACGCTGGCGAACCTTGGCGGCCGGGCTGTCGGCGTGAAGACCGACGCGTACGGATTGATTCCGGAGGCGGCGGAAGAGGAGTTGGCCCGGTTGAGCAGCCGTGGCGAGCTCTCCCGCGTTAAAGCCCTCTATATCACGTCGTACTACGACAACCCGACGGGGATCACGCTCCGCGAGGACCGCCGGGCAGCCTTGGTAGAAGTCGCGCGGCGGTGGTCCCGCTCTGCGCGCATTTACGTGATCGAAGACACCGCCTACCGCGAGCTCCGTTATTATGGTGAAGACACTACCAGCCTCCGCAGTTTCGACCTGGAGGGGGATACCGTCATCGCCATCGGGAGCTTCTCGAAGTCGTACTCGCCGGGCATCCGCGTCGGCTGGGGCATGCTGCCTGGCGAACTGGTCGAGCCGGTCCTGGCCGAGAAGGGAAATCTCGACTTCGGCTCCCCGAGCCTCAACCAGGTGCTGATGGCCACTGTGCTCACCGAGGGGCTCTATGACCCGCACGTCGAGCGGCTTCGCCAGGAGTACCGGGTCAAGCTCGACGCAATGCTGGCCGCCGTGGAGGCGTTTCTTTCGCCCATTGGAGGGATTTCCTGGATCCGGCCCGCCGGCGGCCTCTATCTCTGGCTCCAGTTGCCCGACGGGTTGAATACGGGGGCTTCGGGGCCGCTGCTCGATCGCGCCGTCGAGGAGGGCGTTCTCTACGTCCCCGGCGAGTATTGCTTTCCGAAAGAGGGCTCTTTGTGCACAAAGAACCACCTGCGGCTCTCCTTCGGCGTCCAAGGCTGCGAAGGCATCCGTGGCGGCGTCGAGGCCCTGGCCCGCGCGATTTCGTCTGTCGTCTGACCACCGCCGGCTCGCGGAGATCAACTGGCAGCAGGCTGCGGCAGGTGATTCGGGCTGAAGTGCCGGTGGGATAGGCGGTTATGGCAGTCTGTATGCCTATTCGGAGGGCTGCTGTCGGCGATAGATTCCGCACGTCTCAGCCAAGGATCTGGAAACCTTCGAGGACGAGATGCGGGCCGGCGGCGTGGACTGGCATCTCGTGGTCTACGGCGGGGCAGAGCACCCCAGATGATTGCCGTGGAAACCGGGCCTACAGCCCCTCCCGCCCGTTCAGGCGAAGCGGCAGCGCGACGGGGTGGCTCAAATTCCGTGCAGGACCAGCCCCTGGGCCAACCAGCCCATGCAGGAACGACAGCCCCCGTTCGGCTGGCGGCGGCCGTAGAAGGCCCTCCCTGTCTATAATCCGAGCGCCTTGCGGGGAGTCAAGCAGGTCAAGCGGTGCGCGATCTCGGCTGGCAGCCGCAAGTGCGCCAGCAGGTTGGCCTCGGTTTGCCGCATCGTGATCGCCGAGCCCACAAGGTGCCCGGCATCGGCGGCGCGGGCGACCATGTCTGCGCCGATCTCCAACTCCCATCGGCTGAACCGGTAGCGGCCCGGCCCCATGCCCGCCGGGGCAATGGCGTCGGTCACCATGATCGAGCGGCCGTAACCCGCCGCGCGGAGATAATTGCCCAGCGCGACAAACGGCACGTGCGCCCCGTCGCCGATGAAGCACAGCCACAGCCGGTCGGCGAGGCTCAGCGCCCGTTGGATGATGTTGTCGTGCCGGTGCAGTTCCATCGGGCAGCCGTTGCCCAAGTGGGTGAACATGCTCACGCCTGCGCTCGTCGAGTCACGAAGCATTTCCAGACTGGCGTCCGTGTGTCCGGCGGCGACCACGACACCCCGCTCCGCAAGGTATTCCGTCGCCTGAAGCCCAGAATCGCACTCGGGAGCCAGCGTGACCAGGCGGGTCAGTCCGCTGGCGGCGTCCAGCAATCGCTTCAGCACGTCAAGATTGGCGGGCACGATCGGTTCGGCGGGATGCGCCCCGCGATAGCCGGGCTGCGGGCTGATAAACGGGCCTTCAATATGGAAGCCCGTAATGATCCGCTGCGCCAGTTCGTCCTGCCCACGGAACCTGCTGAGGTTCTCCAGCCGCCGCTGCATCACGGGAACGTGGTCGGTGATGATTGTGGCCAGGATACCGCCGACGCCATCCCGGGCAAGGAGTTCACAGGCTTGGTGCAGCCCCTCGGCGGTTAGATCGTCGTCGTTGAAATCGACGCCGCCGTAGCCGTTCACCTGTAAATCGAAGTATGTGTCGGGGCTGCTCATCGTGCCAGCAAGGAGGCCGATGCCTCGTCGAGATAGATCGTTGCCTCGGGATGCTCGCGGAGGATCGAAGCTGGGGCTAAGGGCGACACCGGCCCTTCCAGGCAGGCTTTCACGGCCCGGGCCTTCCGCTCGTCGGGCACCGTGCAAATGATGGCGTGGCTCTTGAGAATCTGGCGGCAGGACATAGAGAGCGCCTGTTTGGGCACCTTATCCAGCGACTGGAACCAGCCCTCGCCCACCTGCTGACGACGGCAAGCCTCGTCCAGGGGTACCACCAGATACGGCTCCTCGGTCTGGAAGTCGGCCGGGGGATCATTGAAGGCCAGGTGCCCGTTCTCGCCAATGCCCACAAAGGCCACGTCAACGCAATGGCGGTGGATCAGCTCCCCCAGCCGACGACATTCGGCCTGCGGGTCTCCCTCGCCGTCGATGAAGTGAAAAGCGGCCAAGGGCGTGGGCAGTCGGCTGGCAAACCGCTGCCAGAGGTAGAGCCGAAACGACGCCGGATGCGTGATCGGCAGGCCCGCGTATTCGTCGAGGTGGAACGCGGTCACGCGGTGCCATGGGATCTCCGGCTCGGCCACGAGGCAACGGAGCATCTCGAACTGCGACGCCCCGGTGGCCAGGATGATGCAGGCCGTGCCGTGATCGGCGACGGCTTGGCGAATCAGCGCCGCGCCGTGCTGCGCCGCTCGGCAGGCGAGTTTATCGGGATTGTGGCTGACGACGAGGTTCATCTTGCTGGGAGGCCAGAGATCAACACCC